>DATJUL010000225.1:0-25929 GCA_035502295.1 Allostellaceae bacterium
TAGATCGGGCCGGCCGCGGCCGGCGCGCCGGGAGGATCGCCGTAATACATGTCCTGAGCGGCGGAGAGCTGCTGATTGGGATCGAGGGGATAGGAAAATGCCGTCAGTGGTGTCGCGCCAATCTGCGAACGCACTGACAGCAGCTCGATCGTGTATGTCCGCCGGTTCGTCAGAATGTTGAGATCGGTGCGCTCACCAGCATCCCACGGCTTCACCGTAACTTCCCATCGACCATCATTGCCGCCGCTTGATCCGACCGAAGTGTTCCACTCCGTCTGATCGCCGATATCGATCTTGCGCGGCGTCTCGCCTGGCTGAAGCTCGATCGTGCAAGCCATCAGCGGCGCGCAAACAACGGTCGGCTCGGTAGCGCCGTACAGCCACCGCACCACACCATCTGGTCCCGGGTGTGGAAACACCCGGCGGGCCCGCCAGCGGTGCACGAGGCGAACAGCCTCGCGCGCCTTTGGGCCAAGCGGCGCCGACGGCGCTAACACCTGAAGAGGCGGCGGCCAGGCTTTCGTCGGTTCGACCGATGCGGTGCGCGTCGCCGGCCGCGGTGCGGGCGGTGTACCGCTATCGACCGAAGCGGCCTGAGGCGTAGCGGCGGCGGTTTGGATAGCCGGCACCTGGACGGGATTGGCGGCGCGCGCAGCGGTCGAGACGCTGGCCAGAAGGGCGGCGGCGAGCATCGCCGGGAGCCGAAAACCCGATGGAACCGGGTGGGCTTCTTTCCGCTTGCGCGGTGTTGTATCCGCCGCACTCCCGACACCATCAATTTGCCATGCCGTTTTCGACGGCGTGAACATTGTCTTTCGCTCCTCTTATTAAAAACGCGGCATCCACGAATACGATTCGATGTACAGACCCACGGGATTCTTCAGGATCTCCTTGTCCGTGGTTGGGGGCGAGACGGAGACCGTCACCGTTGCCTCCCAATCGTGCTTACCTTCGAGCGTTCCGCCCCGGGTGCGCGTCTCTTCGCGCCACTCGATCCGCCAGGTGTTTGCGGAGACTGGCAGGACGGACGAAATCTCGACCGTGACCAGCTCGGAAGCGGCCCGGGTGAACGGGTTATGGGCGGAAAACCAGTCGTGATACTGCTGATAGGCGGCGCCGTGCTCGTCGAGCATCGCGATGGCGTCGACGATGTAGCTGCGCTGCGCCGTCGCGTCGGCAGAGACCGTGCGGGCGTTGAAGATCCATCGCGCCAGCTCGGCCTTCAGAATGCGAGGATCGATCGGTGCCGCAATGTCCGCCCGCTTCACCGCGACCGCGTCGCCGAGGTGGTCGACCTCGACGATAAACGGGGTGACGCGCGGCATCTCGGCATAGTGCAGAGCGCCAGCTACCGCGACGATCGAGACGCCAATTGCCCCAAAGGCGGCATAGCGCCAGTGCCGAGCATGCTGGACATGCACGGCATAGCGTTCATTCCATGATCGCCGCTGTGCTTCGAAGATCGGCGAGCCGGTCGGCTCGACCGCGACGGGCTCGACAGATACCGAGCGCAGAAAAGAGGGCGCTTTCACTCGTCGTACTCCTGTTTTGCAATGCGCCGCTCTTGCCGGGCGCGCTCCCGCCGCCGTTGCTGTTCGTCTCTCTGTTGCTGGGCTTTTGCGATCAGCCACGCGAGCTGCCATTCGGCGGCGCCGACGATCTTCCAGACGGTCTTGCAGACCGGTATAACGATCACGGCGAGAACGATTCCGGTTGGGATTGCCAAGGCAACCAAGCCGGCCATAACCCAAGCGATCTTCGCTAGGTAGTAGAACACATCCATCATGGCGGCGCCTTACGAATTGGAGGCTGATCCGGCTGGCGGCGAAGGCCGCTGAGCCTCAGCCCCAACCACCCGGGCCTGATGGCCGAGATCGGCGGCCGCGCGCCAGAAGACGGAATGACCTCCGGTACGGGCCGCCATTGTGTTGACGATTGCTCGCCCGCCAGCGGACATGCCATGTCGGCTGGCACTGCCTGCCATCACCATGGCCCGCGCCCAAGCGGTTTCAGGAGCTGCGCCGACCGCTTGTGCCGCGCGCATCTCAGCGGCAGCTACCCTGGTGCCTTGCGCGCCCAGCGCAAGCGCTCCACCAGCGACCATGACAGGGGCAGCGGCAAGCGATGCGGCGGATGCTAGGTGTGAAACATGCCCAAGAGACGCCGGCGCGCCGACAATAATACGCTCTAACGTGTTGGGAACGAATTTCGAAAGCGCACACATAAGCACTGAAATGCCAAGCAACGTGGTCGCACCGTGGACATTTAGGCTTTGACCATTGGCGATTTGTCCGTTAACGAAACCAGTTAACACTCCTACAATCACCTCGATCGCCAATAGCTTCATCCCGATCGCGAGTGCGAACCGGATCACGCTGATGGCGATCTCTCGCGCCCACCTGAGGGCGCCGAATGCCAGGAAAAGCGCCGCGAAGCCGATCACGAAATAGGCCTCGACTAGAGCTATCACCATCCACGCCACAAGCAGGGCAAAGGTGATCTCGATCACGAAAGCCGCGATGCTTAAGGGGATGAAATAAAATGGGTTCACCGACCACATGCCTTGCGCGGCGAGAGCGTTGGCCGCGTTATTACCCACGGCCCAAAGCGCACTCGGGGTGATCGCGGTAGCTCCGATCTGCGGTCCTATGTCTTTGAGGCTGTTGATGATATCGCCCACGTAGGTCGAGCCGTTCTGCATGAGCCACATAAAAAGGCCGACGACGATAAGGTATCGGGTCAGATGCAGCACGACGTCGGACCAGACTGGCCGTTCGCCCTGCAAATAGAGCCCGAAAATCATCACGAAGAGCTCGATCGTGGCCAGGATGCCGAAAAGACCGAGCGCGGCCGACGAGACGCCAGAGGTAATGCTGTTCGAGAAGGTTTGAAACGATTGCGTGAGCGTATCGAGCGCGCCGGCGGAAACGCCGTTTGACAAGGCACCGCCCGTCGCTGGGGTGGTGCCGCCCGCCGTCGAGGTAACCGTCGCCGCCGAGGTTCCGGCCGTGGTTACGCCGGTCGAGAGGTTGGTGTTAGTGCTATAGGCGAGGCCGCTCGACAATCCGTCCGGCGTGTCGAGGCTCGCGTAGTCGGCGGCGTTTGTGCTGCCTTGGGCGAAAGACGCGGCGACGCCGTCCGCATTAATCGCCGCGGCCGCCTTCTCATCGCAGTTCTGGCACGTCCAATCGGAAAAGCCGTTT
This sequence comes from Allostellaceae bacterium, assembly GCA_035502295.1. Classification (GTDB taxonomy): domain Bacteria; phylum Pseudomonadota; class Alphaproteobacteria; order ATCC43930; family CGMCC-115725; genus DATARH01. The sequence goes on from DATJUL010000225.1 coordinate 3,204, forward strand.
TGGTCGAAGTCAGCATAAAACACCGCCGTCTGCTGAGACGCACCACAGCTTGACGCGGTCGGGCATTGCGACAGAGAGACACCGGCCTGGGGCGCGTACTCGGCCCACGTCCCATTTTGGAAGCCGTAGAGCCCCGAAGCTGTCGAGTTTGGGGCGCCGCTTACTGCCGCCGGGTTGTCGTTGGATTCGAAATTGGCGACGAGGGCGGCGGCGTTAAGCGTCCCGGCCGCGACCGCGGTTTGCGTGAGCTCGGCCCCGGCGAGCAGCGAGAGCGCGAACAGACTGATGAGGTGTTTCATTGCGCCCCCCGGCTCATGCAATTAATCACGTCGATGGTGGGGTTGCCGCAAAGGTTACACGCCTTCGGATCGGCCGCCCTCTCTCGCTCGATCGGCGTGACGCACGCTTGGTAACGGGCCTGGATCTCGTCCGACCATCCCCAAAGGTGCTGGGCAACGCAGCTCGCCCATTCTGGCCAATTGCCGGGATTCTGGCCTATTTGGTTGACGCAGTTGCCCCAGATCGGCCGCCAGGTCTGGGCATGCGCCCCCGGCGTAGCGAGGGCGATCCCGGCCACTGCGAGGGCTGCGAGAGAGAGCTTCCGCATAGGTTAAAACCCCTGATAGCCGGACGTCGGATCAGGCGTGTAACTCATGAAATTCCGCATTTCCGCGTCCTGCATCGCCCGCCGATCGGCGTTCGCGGTGTCTTTCGTCAGCAGCGCCTGCATTGCGGTCGAAAGAGATGTTTGCAGGCCCGCGTTCTGCTGCGCCGCCGAAGCTGCAATCGTGTTCCCGGCTTGGATTGCTTGGGTAAAGCCGCCCGCTCCCTGCGATTGCGATTGCGCGGCGGTGATCGCCGAGGCTTGGCTGGTGGTCTGGCTCTGCTGTTGTTGCAGCACGGTGCCGGCCGTCTTCATCGCATTGGCGATAGCCTGGTCTTCGTTGACCAGCTGTTGAAAGTACGACGAGATGTTGCCCAGCGGATAGCCGCTGGCGCTCGAAAGATTGTTGACCATCGGCAAGGTTTGACCGCCGATGACCGATGCGCCATTGGCAAGATTCTGAATATTGTTAATATCCGCTTGGATATCGGCGTACACGCTGTTCGGCAGCGATGCCGTATCCTTTACCAGCGTGAGATAGAAATTCAGCGTGTTCTGCGCTGTCTGAATTTCCTGCTGCAGCTGCTCAAGCTGCTTGCCGGCCATCAGGAGCTGTTCGACGATCGTGCTGCAATTCGTGCAGTAATCGGCGCCGATCGCGAGCGCCGGCCGGGAATGACCGGCGCCCAGAGCGATCGCCGCGACGGAAACGAGCCCGAGCCGGCGGATATGGCGAAACGTGGACATGATCACTTTGCCGCCCGCTGCTGCCAGAGCACGCAATTCGATATAAATTGCTGTTCCATCTGCACGGTCATCGCGACCGCGCGTGTGTAATTTCCGGGCTTCTCTGCGGACGCGACACGCGGGATCGTGATCTTTGTTTTTCCAGACAACAGCTGGCCGCAGTAATTGCTTGTCAATTCCCGCATCGATGGCGTGGGCGCCTGTGGCGGGAAAACCATACTCGGCGCCGCCGGCGCAGGTGTCGCGAGCGCCTGTGAGAACGAAGGACCACTGACCGGCGGCGCTCCATGCTGCGGCGTCTGTGCCATCACCGCGCCGGGCAGCGCGACCGCGAGCAGCGCGGCGATCGCCAGCCTGGACACACGGCTACTCCGCCGCGGCACGGTACGGATGCTCATTAGTGATTCCTTTCTCCGCGAGGTACGTGAACGGCCAGTCATCGCCGTATTGGCGGGCGAGCTCGTCGATATGTGCGACCGCCTTAGGGTCGCTCACGCCGGCGAAAGCCAGCGCGATCGGGCCAAGGCCGAGATCGAACAGACGGCAGCCTTCTGGCGACGTCAGGTAGTAGTGCCGCTTCGGCGTCGCCGATTTGATGATCCCGACCTGCCGATCGTTGAGGCCAAGGGCCGCGTATCGATCGTGCGGGCCGGGATTGGTCGGGGTGCCTGTGGTCTCAGCTTCCGGGTTCGGAAGGAAAATCTTGGTCGGGCAGTTCTCGACCAGCGTTTCGATAATGTCGGTGTTGAGCACGTCGCCGAGGCTCTGTGTCGCCAGGATGACGGAGCACACCTTTTTCCGCATCGCCTTCAGCCATTCGCGGAGCCGGCGCCGGAAGACGGGGCTGTCGAGGACCGTCCATGCCTCATCGAGCAGGATAAAACCCGGCTGGCCGAGCAGCCGCCGCTCAAGGCGCCGGAACAGGTAGAGCAGGACCGGGATATAGGCGGCCTCGCCCAGCCCCATCAGCTGCCCGATCTCGAACACCATCAGCCTCGTGTCGGCGACGCCATCGGTCTCGGCGTCGAGCAGATAGCCGACCGTGCCCGTGCCGATGTAGAACTGCATCGCAGTCCGCACGGCTTCGTCCTGCACATAGGCGACGAAATGCGTCAGGCTGCGCATGTCGCTTTCGCGCAGCAGCAGCATCGCCCGGTGGATCGCGTCGCGCTGCTCAGGCAGCGGCAGCTTGCCGGTCTGCAGCTCCATACAGATGGCGATCCACTCCTCGGCCCAAGCGAGGTCCACCTCGCTCTCGAGCACAGAGAGCGGGCAGAACGAGGGAGTGCTGTCGCCGGCGATATCGTAGTGCCGGCCGCCGCAAGCGAGCGCTACCGCCTTCAGCGAATAATCGCGATCGAAGGCGACAATCGTCGCGTCAGGGTAACGCCGGGCCGATAAGATCGTGGTCGCGAGCAGCGTGCTCTTGCCAGCCTTGGACGGGCCGAAAATCAGCGTGTGGCCGAGGTCCTCGCTGTGCAGCGAGATCCGAAATGGCGCCGCCCCTGTCGTTGCGGCGTACATCAGCGGCGGTGAATTCGGCGGATAGTAGCGGTTGGGGTGTACCAGCTCGCCCGCCCAGACACTCGACAGCGGCAACAGATTAGCCAAGTTGTCGGTATGCTCCGGCGCCCGGCGGACGTTCGGCAACGCATGGCCGGGCAAGCTGCCGTGCCACGCCGCCATCGTGTTCTGCGTCTCGATCCGCGCCGCGAACCCGGCCCGCTGGATCTCGCGCACCGCCGCCCTCGCATTTTCGATCAACGCGGCGTGGTCAGCATCCATCAGGACGATGGTGTTGGTCAGATAGCCGTAAGCCACTTGCGAAGAGTTGGCGGCGGCCAGGGCGGACTGCGCCTGCTGAGTCATCAGCAAAGCGTCTTCATTGATGGTGCCGCCGCTCGATTTGAACATCTGCGCAAGGAACCCACGAACCTTCTGTTTCCATTTTCGATGGTACTTTTGCAGCTCGGAAATAGACTCCCGCTGATCCATCACGATAAATCGAGTGCTCCAACGGTAAGAGAACTCGAAATGGTCAAGCGCATCGAGGATTTGCGGAAAACTCTCCTCGGGATAGCCCTGGATCGAAACGCAGGCGATGTACTTTTCGCCAAGCATCGGCGTCTCGCCCTTCCATAGCTCTTGCAACCCAAGCAGCGCGTCGAGATAGATGCCGGTCGCGGGGATTTTCAGCGCCAGCATTTCTCCGGTGAGGCAGAAATTCAGGTGATTGATCAGCTCGTCGGAATGATGCTGGCTGCCGTCCGGGTCTGTGATCGTGAAGCTGCGCATACGCCGCAGATGCACCGCGTCACCGATCGCGTCCTCGATCTGGTCCAGGTCTTTCTTGAATTGGTCGAGAATGCGTGCCGCCGGGCTCACCTGCTCGATCGAAGACTTGTCGTAGATCAGGTCCTCGATCCGGCTGTTGCGCCGAAGCGGTGGCGTGTATGAGAGGACGATCGAATATTCGCTTTCGTAATGTCCGCCTTCGCGTTCGAACGCCTCCCGGCGCTCCTCATCGACGAGGCGGCTGATGGAGTCGGGGAAATCCGATGCACTGGCCGGAGGGTAAGCCGCAGCGTCGATGCGCGCGGCATTGACCCAAAGCGACCATCCGCCACGAAGCCGAGAGAGCGCGCGATTGATGCGCTCGGTGAGGCTGTTTCGCTCATTGTCGGTCGACGAAGCGATATCTGGGCCGCGGTAGAACCACGCGGCGAGCAGGGAGCCGTCTTTCGCCTGAACCACACCATCGTCAATCAGCGCGGCCCAATTGAGTAGGTCGTTCAGCCCGGGCACTTTGCTCTTATATGACCGAAGGGACAACATCTATTCAGCGTCCCGAACCGCACGAGTGATGCGCTCGGAGAGGCTGTTGCGCTCATCATCCGTTAATGACGCGATATCCGGCCCGCGATCACACAACACCGTAAGCAGCGAGCCCTCTTTCGACTGAACCACATCATCGTCAATTAGGGCGACCCAATTGCGTAGGTCGTTCAGCCCAGGCGACTTGCTGTTATATCGTCGAATCGGCAACATCTATTCAGTCTCCCGACCTCAGTATTGAAAAATCTTCTCACCCAAATGGGGCTTTACAGCGCGGAACGGCGTCGAGCACGCCAGATAAAATTTCCTGTATTTAAGTTGCTGGCCGTAAACGTGGCGCCACTGCGGGTCCTGTTTTCCGGCCCAGCGCAGGATCGGCAGCACCAGCGCCCAAAGGCCGACGCCGACCGCCACCGTCGGGATGGATTGCCCAACGGCCGGCAATGTGATGGCGATCACCGTGACCATCAGCCCGATCTCGCGATCGCCACCAAGGAATTGATTCGGGCGGTGAAGGACTCGGTAAAACGCGACACGCCGCAGCGCCATGGTGTATTTCCAGAAAGCGTTCGCCCCGGGTGATGGCCGGGGCGACGCGGGTTGCGATGAGCGTTTACGCGGCCAGCCGGCGGGTCCGGCGGCGATCGCAATAAAGGCGGTACAGCACCGCCCCGACGATCGCCGCCGACCCCACCAGTGCGACCACGGCCAGGCCGAAAAACATCACGGCATGGCCGCCGGCTGTGGTGGCGCCAGTGATCCCGAAATCGGTCAGCAGGTTCTGGCCGGCGACGAGGACGGCACAGAGCAAAACCACGTAGCAGATAGAGCGAAAGAAGTGGTTGAGCTCGCCCCCGAAGATCAGCACGCCGAAGATTGCGACAACACCGATCAACGAGAGCGACGTCGCCGTGCTGCCGGTCAGGTCCGTCTGAATGGTCTGCAGCGGCGTATCCCACGGCAGGGTCCCGCCGCCTGCCGTGGCCGCGAAGGCGCTGGGCGCATACGTCGCCAAGGCGACAGCGGACGCGAGCGCCAGTTTCTGCAAGTCGACACGCATTGAGGTTTTGTCCTCTGTTAAAGGCGACTTTCGGTCACCAAGGGATCCGTTCGGGATTGAACGGATAGTTGGGCGGCCGGAAGGGCGGTGGTTCGCCCGGCGGCCGCTCGGGCACGCGGTAGGGTGGCGGCTCCTCCGGCCGGAACGGCGGAGGCTGATACCCGGGCCGCGAAAACGGATCCTCTGACAAAGGCTGTGCTCCATCGTGGCTGCTGGGCTTAGGCCAGGCGCTCGGCCTGATACTCGCCATCGCGCCATCCTTTGATGGCGAGCACTTCGGTGATCCGGCGCCCGGCGGGCAGCCTCGAATCATGTTGGATATGCACGATGAGGTTGATCGCGTCGGCGATCAGCCGGCAGAGCGGGGTCGGGCTGACCTCGAGGAGCAGATCCTCGATCCGGGTTAGCGTCTGCTCGGTGCTATTGGCGTGCACCGTCGACATGCCGCCATCGTGACCCGTATTCCAAGATTTTAATGTTTCGAGCATGGCGTCGCCGGAACGGCTCTCGCCGACAATGATGCAGTCCGGTCGACCCCGCAGCGCGTCTTGCACAAGAGTCCGCATTGTCACCCCCGCATCTTCGTCAGTGCAGAGCGAGACGAAATTGGGCGACTTCACCCGGAGCTCCGGGGTGTCCTCCAAAACAAACTGGCGGAGGTGCGGCGCGGTCTCGGCCCGGTACAGCAGACAGGCGTTAAGGAGGGTCGTTTTCCCTGACAGAGTGCCACCGGAAACGATGATGTTGAGGCGTCCATCAATGGCGCGCTCGATCTCGCGGCGCTGGGCCGCGGCCATGATCCCGCGTGCCTCGTAATCGGTGAGCGGGAAGACGACAGAGGAATGACGCCTGATCGAAAAAGACGGCGCTACCGACAGCGGCGGCAGCCAAAACTGAAACCGCGAACCGTCGAGAGGTAGGCGCCCCTTCAGCCTTGGCGCATTGTGATTGACAACCGCGCGCTGCATTGAGGCGACTACGGCTATAAAAGCTTCCGTCGCCTCATCCGACAGCGTCCCGACCATCGCCATCGGCACGCCGGCGCGGTCGATCCATACCGTGCCATCTGGGTTGCGCATGATTTCGGAGACGTCCGGCTCGACCAGAAACCGGCCGAGATCGCCGAGATGGCGACGCATGGCCTCCAAAAGCCGTCGCAACTTCTCGTCGCGAGGAGATAGCCCCCCTTGCCCGATCATAAACCCGCCCGGGCAAGCCTATAATCGCTCGCAAGAACCGCCGCGGCTCCCCGCAACGAAGCGCGCGCATCAAAGGCGCGCGAGACTGTCAGGTGCAGTCGAGCCAGATTGCCCGAATCGAGATCGACCGCGTCGCCGGCGCCAATCAGGCGCCAGGCCAACGCAATCGCCTCCCCCGGATCCCACGGCCGCCCGATCGCGTCGGGCGTACTGTCGAAAATCGCCAGCGAGTCGAAACCGTTCTCCGGCGCCACAACAGCGGCCAACGCCCCAGGAGCGACCTGCGGAGCGTTCACCGCCGCGAACTGAACGAAAAGGGCTATCGACAGGAGCACTACGACGCTCCCCCCACATCCTAAGAACTCTATCTTCTAAAGATCAACATTCGCTAACCGCCCTTGTCAAGCGGCGTTAACGATTCACGAATCAAAAATTTGGGGTCACCGCGCGAGGTGGCACCATACCTCGCCATAACGATACTTTATCCAAGCCGTTCGCCGAGATCGCGCGGTTTTTGCCTCTCACCATTTTTAGTATCTTGACAATCTAAGAACGGCTTAAAAGAACAATCAGGGTTTAGAATTATCCTCGCGCGACAATCTCAATGCGACGACGAGGTCGAAACCAAGCGCGCGCGCGAACGCCACCATCGTGCCCACAGTCATGTTCTGTTCGCCGCGCTCAATCGCCGATACAAGTCGCTGCGACACCCCCACCCGTCCTGCGACCTCGGCCTGGCTCAATCTTGCGCGCCGTCGCGCGGCGCGCAAATCGTTGCCAAAACCGATTCGCAGCTCACGGGCGACAGGGTCGTCACCTCCACCTCGTCTCCCCCGAGGACGACTTATCACCGCCATACCTCAGGTTTTACGTTCAGGCACACGCAACTCGCCGCGCGCAAATCCACCCCAAAGCGCCGAAGAACCTGGTCCGCCTCCGGATCTCCCGTCACCCCCCGCCGCGTCACCTTCATTAACCTTATGGTTTTAATACGCAGGCGACATATAACCTTCCCGTAGATTTTTTGCGCGCGAAAACCGCGGCGACACGCACCGCGGCAGGCAGTGCCGCTAGCTTTCTACCTAGCTCATGGCAGGCTTGAACTGGCATCAAATCACCGTGAGCCCGGCGGCGCGCCGACGACGATTTCCGGCCGCATGGTGGCAAGGAGGCACGGCAGCCGCACCGTGCTTCGGGCCAACGCCCTCTCCTTACCGACAGGAGCGATGCCTGGATTCGGGTCGATTCGCCGAAAGTTCTCAATCCTCCAGCAAATCAAAGTTATAGACAATCGCGACGCCAGCCAATGCTGGCAGCAGCCCGAATCCGGCCCAAGGCTCGACCCGCCATGCAGAGTCTCATGCCGCCGCCGCGTCGGAGCGAACCAAAGCCTGTGCCCACACCGGGCGATTCGCCTTTCGGCTCGGGCGGCCTCACCGACAAAACCAGAAAGGCCGGCGCGGGATTCGGCACCCGCACCGGCCCATCACCTTAGACGGTCGTCGCCCCTCCCCGGTATACCGTGCCCCGATCCTATCTCGCGATCATCTTGGTTGAAATACTCGGGGGAGCACGAGGGGCGCCGCCCCTCGGCCGCTGCGCCGACAACAAGCGTGCCGTCACCACTGCCAAATGCCACAGCCCTCCGATGTGCCCCTCCCGCGCTGCCCGCGTGTTGGGTAATCTTTTCCAGATCGTACGAAGGCTTTTGTCCGGTGATTCCTGACATCGACATCTGGCGGGCAGCGACACTGATGCTCAAGCGCTACGGCGAGAGCGCCCACAAGGAAAGTACCGCACGCGCCGCGGAGCTCGAGACCGAGGGGGATCACGACGGTGTCGCGGTGTGGCGCCGGATTACCGATGCCGTCGCCCAGCTTGCGAACATGACACCGACCGGCCCGGTGCACTGACCGGGAAGGGCAGGGGGCCGCCTTCGCGCTCAACCCGCCGCGGCGAGCGGCTCGATCAGACCGGGATCGTTGTTCTTGACGTTGCCGACGCGCGCGCCGACCGGCCAGGCGATCATCTCCTCGGGCGGATAGGGGGCCAGCAGCTCCTTGAGCTGCGGCGGATCGGCCGGCTCCTCGCCGAGCCATATCGGCCACGTCCCGGGCTTCAGGATCACCGGCATCCGGTCATGAATTGCGCCGCACAACGCGTTCGGCACCGTCGTGTCGATCGGCACCAGGCAGCGCCGACGCTGAAATGCCTCGCGGAACGCCGGCCTTGTGTCGATGCCCTCGGCCTTGGCGTTGATGTTGGCAAAGCCGACCTTGATATCCTTGGCCCAGAACGGCACCAGACCCCAGCGCAACACATCGAGGCTGCGCTCGCCGGTCTTGTCGTTGTAGCGCACGACCGGCAACGGATCGGTCGGCGCTACGTTCCAGCTCGCTGCGAAGTTCGGCGGCGGATGTGCGGCCGGGATCGAGAAGACCTCAATCAACTTCTCGACATCAGAGGAGAGATGCGCACGGCCGCACATGGCCGGGCATATGGCGTCGCCGGCGGCGCTTGACGACCGGCGCCGGGCTGGAATGTTATGTGGAACCAAAAGCGAACATCGGAGACCGGTAATGGGCAGGATGCCGCCGCGCTACGCCTTCCGGTTGGAGGATCTGCGGGCTTGGCATGTCGTCGAAGCGGCTTGCGACAGCTGCCGGCACCGGGCGGTGATCGATCATCGCAGCCTGACCGAGGGCCAGCCCAGCTCAATGCGCCTCGCCGACTTCGAAACAAGGCTGCGCTGTCGCCGCTGCGGCCATCGTGGCGGGCATTCCCTCACTATCAGCCTGCGACCGCGCGATTAAGGATCGGCTACAACCAGTTGATATTATTATGGAGAATTGTCTGCAAATTGATTTTAATAATTGCGCTCGCCTCGGGGGAACGCTCGACAGCCAAGCGGCCGCGTGGCGCACCGGGATTGCGCCGGTAGCGGTCGAGCGCCATCACATTGCTCGTAGTAGGCAGGCGGTGGGTTGGAACAAACTCATCCGGAGGAAACGCTCACTTGACCCCTATGCTGATCGCGGTCGCGGCGATGTTTCTGCAACAGACCTGCGGCTCGATCGCGCGGGCGCTGCCGGCGGTGCTGGCGCCGTTGATCATCGCCGAACTTCATGCCAATGCCGCCTGGGTCGGGATCTATTTCTCGTTGACCGCCTTTGCCGGGCTGATTGGTCAGTTGGGGTCGGGCGGCTTCATCATCCGGCACGGCGCCATTCGCATGAGCCAGATCGCCCTGCTGTTTACCGGCGCCGGCTTGGCTGTGGCCGTCCTCGGTGGTGCCGGCGGCTTTGTTCTGTCGGCTTTGATCGGGAATGGCGTAGCCTCGGTTGCAACCCCGGCCAGTTCCCAGTTGCTGGGGCGCTGGTCGGTCACGCGCTACGCGCCATTTGCCTTCGCCATTGCCCAGTGCGCGATCCCGGCCGGCATTCTGCTGACCGGCTATCTTGGCCCCGTGACGGCACAGTCGTTCGGCTGGCGCGACGCGATGCTGGCGAGCGCGGCGCTGTGCTGGGCCGTAGCGCTGATGCTCCAGCCGCTCCGCGGTCGGCTCGATACCGAATCATCGGCGCGGCATCCGATCCGCCTGTCGGATTTGCGCACCACGATCACCGCGGTGCTGGCAGTCCGCGAATTGCGCTCCCTGTGCTTTGCCTGCTTTGCGTTCAACGGCGCCCAGGCCGTGTTTGTCGCCTATTTCGTCACCTACATGGCCGCACAGGGCCATCCGCTGGTCGCGGCTGGATCGCTGTATTCGACCGTCATTGCGGTGGCGGTGCCAGGCCGCATTTTATGGGCCTGGGTCGGCGGCTTCTATGTGGCACCACACTTGGTCCTGGGCGGGTTGGCCTTCGGCATGGCGGTCAGCCTTGGGCTGATGGGCGCGTTTACGCCGCATTGGCCGTTGCTGGCGATCGGCGCGGTGACAATGGTGGTCAGCGCCACGGCGTTGTCCTGGCACGGCATCACGCTGTCGGAAGCCGCGCGTCTGGCGCCGCCGGGACGCGTGGGCGCGGTGACCGGCGGCGTGTTGTCATTCGGCCAGATCGGCGCGCTGTCGAGCCCCGCGGTTTTCTCGCTGCTGCTCGGTCTGTCTGGTGGCTATAGTGCTGGTTGGGTGGTCTGCGCCGTGCCGGCCGTTCTGGTCGGCATAAACATGTTCCGCCAAGGTAAGCCTCTGCAGCAGCGTAATGCGCTGTGATCCCCGCATTGCTGCAATGACGGCAAGTCCGGATGGCCTATTTTGGCCGGGCCGACATCTCCAAACTAATTTTAGGATTACTCTGATTTTACATACAGGTACGAGCGGTGTCACACCCGATGACTTCTGCAAAGCCTTCACCGGGCTTTGTTCGGTCAGAGGCAGAAGCGAATAGCTTTTTGCAACGATTGCAGCCCGTCTGTGAGGGCGGCGGGTCCGGGCTGCAGGATCAGCGACGATTTGATTTCGCACAGCGCACCGGTTTGAACAGCGGGTAACGACGCGAACCCGGGCCGGGCCGCCACCTTCTCCGGCCGAAACTTCTTGCCGCACCAGGAGCCGATAATGATCTCGGGAGCGCGGGCGATGATGTCCTCCGCGGCGACCGTTCGTTCCGCCGCGGACTTCCCGCTCGCGCGATCGCCAAATATATCGATCCCGCCCGCCACCTCGATCAGCTCCGACACCCAACCGATGCCGGAGATCATCGGCTCGTCCCATTCCTCGAAATACACTCTCGGGCGTCGCGCCGACCGTGCGGTCTGCCGGCGCGCGTTCGCAAGCCCGGCCGCCAGCTCTTCGGCAAGATGATCGGCCTGTCGCGCGGCGCCGACCATCGCTCCCAGCATGCGGATCATGTCGAAAATCTCGGCGATGGTTCGCTGGTTGAAGGCGTGCACTGTCACGCCCTGTCGGACGAGTGCAGCGACGATCTCGGCTTGCAGGTCGGAGAAGCTGAGAACGAGGTCGGGCCGCAGATCAAGTATCTTTGGGATGTCCGCCGAGGTGAAGGCTGAGACCCGTGGCTTTTCTCGCCTCGCTTGCGGCGGGCGCACGCAATAGCCGGAGATGCCGACGATGCGATGCTGCTGTCCGAGGAGGTAGAGCGTCTCGACGGTCTCTTCGGTCAGGCAGACGATACGCTCAGGCGGGAACATCGCCACCGGCCTCCCGGTCGGCACGGCGGCCTTTCCAGGCCGAAAACGATGCGTAGGTGCCGGCGGCGCGGCCCGAAAGCGCCCCACTGTACCACGCCAGCTGATAGCTCCCGACCAGCGCCACTGTCCACCCGAGGTTTAAGAGGGCGACATGGCCGACGATCGCCGCCGTGAACGCATCTCGGCCGCCGAGGGCGAAAGTCACCACGAACAGGCTGCCTTCGTAGATGCCGAAGGCCATCACGAAGGCGCCCCCTACCGCGATGAAGGCGTTTCGTATGCCTTGCCGGAGCATATTGCCGGCGAGGTAGGCCGCCAGCAACGCGGCGACCCCGATCGCGGTGCCCCACAGGATCGTGTTAACGGTCCAGGGATAGCCGAGGACGGCAAAGCCAACCGCCTGATTGGCGATCCACACACCGGACACGGTAAGCAACGCCCGTTGCATCGGTAACCCATAGCCCGCAGCAACGGCGAACGCGACAAATGGCGCGATGCAGGCAAACTCCCAGCTGCTGACTGTGGCAATCGCAATCAGCAAGCCCGGCAGGAGCCATTCTTGCCGCATCGTCGAGCGAAACGAATAAGCCATGCGCGGGATGCTCCTCTTGCGGGATTCAATAAGTGAAGCACGTCGCGGGGCGGTCGAACAGGTCGCGGCCGGGCGATCCGGTCCGACGGCCGCCCGTGGTCTGGAGATTCGATTTGTGGACGTTGATGGCAAAGATTGGGGCGCCTCTCACCGCGCGGGAACGATACTGGCGCCGGCTGCGTAACCCTCGGGTAGCGCAAACCCGGGTTCATGTTCGCCTCGATGTGCAAGAAGCTCGGGGAGCAGATGGGTGTGCGGCCCCGCGCGATCCGAATCGAGAATCGGCCCGGAAACCTCGATCCGCCCGATCGGCGAGACCACAACCCGATTCGGCGAGTTCGCCAACAGCGCCGGAACAAGGCCGATCGCCGGATCGAATAGATTACGACCGTCGGCCTGTCGCAGGGCCGCGATCAGGGCCGGTTCACCGGTTCGTACGCAAAAGGCGATAATCGAACGGCTGACGCCAAGATCGAACAGTCGCTCGCTCCGGTGCGCCGGCTCAATCGCGTCCTCGTCGGCACCCAATTCGGTCACCCCGCTCGGCGGTATTCCTCTCAACCGCGAACGGTGCAGCGCCAGCACGCGCCGTTCGACCTTTCCTGCCGCGCCGATCAGTTCGAACATGCGTGTGCCCGCCGGCGGGCGGAGGCGGAGAGCACCCCCCGGTGTGCGCAGGACGAGCTGTTCGTCACCGCCCTCGATCTCGGGATGCATGTCGTTTCTTGTCGCGAATTCGGCGACGGCACCGTAGACGCCGATGCTCCAGCCGGTGCCCGGCTTCTCCGCGAGATGGATAACCTCGGCCAACAGGGTCGCTCCAGACCATGGCAGCAGCCGGAAGCCGAGCCCCAGAATGGCCTTGCGGCGCGGAAGGTCGGCCCAGATGCGGACCTGCTCCGCCGGCGAAAGAGCAGACCAGCGAGCAACCTCGCTCGTATCCCGCGCGCATCCGAGGCACCAGCCTGTCGCATCGTCCAGCCGGCAGATGCCGACACAGGGTGAAGCCAATATGCCTTGCTCCGGCGATGCCATGATCAGGCCGCCTCCTCGGCGAGGATCACCCCGCGGACCGCGGCCGGATCGAGGCCGCGCTGGCCGATCACGACCAGATTGCCGCGTCGTTCCTCGCCGGCGCGCCAGGGGCGGTCATAATAGTGCTCGATGCGCTCGCCGACGGCCTGCACGACATGCCGCATCGGCTTGTCCGTTATCGCGAGGAAACCCTTGATGCGAAGAATATCGAAGCGGCGTGCCGCCTCGCGCAGGCGCGCCTCGATCTCGGCTGGATCGGCAACCGGCGGCACCCCGATCACGAGGCTCGCGAAATCATCGTGCCCGTGATCGTCGTTGTCATCATGGTGGGATGGACGGTTCTGCAGATCGTCCTCGGCGCCGATCCCCATGCCGAGAGCCACGACAGGGTCCACTCTACCGTGATTTGTCCATAAGAGCCGAACCGAGGGCCGCAGGTGGGGGCGGATCGCTGCCTCGACCCGCTGCAGGTCATCGGCGCCGATCTGGTCGGCCTTGTTGACCAGCACGAGATCGCCGCAGAGCAGCTGCTCCTCGAACAGTTCCTCGATCGGGCTTTCGTCGTGCACGAGAGCGGGATCGGCAGCGCGCTGCCGTGCCAGAGCAGCCGGATCGGTCGCGAACCGGCCGGCCAGAACCGCCGCCGCATCGATGACCACGACGACCCCGTCCACCGTGACGCGAGATTTCACCTCGGGCCACGCGAAGGCCCGCACCAGCGGCTTTGGCAATGCCAAGCCCGATGTTTCGATGACGATGTGTTCGGGAACCGGCGAACGGGCCAAGATCGCGTTCATCGCCGGCAGAAAGTCATCGGCCACGGTGCAACAGATGCAGCCATTGGCGAGCTCGATCACATCCTCCTCGCGACAGGTCGGGATGCCGCAACCGCCGATGATCCCTCGATCGATGCCGAGGCTGCCGAACTCATTGATCAACAGCGCCAGCCGTCGAGCTCGGCTGTGCTCCAGCAGGTGCCGGATCAGACTGGTCTTGCCGGCGCCGAGAAAGCCGGTGATGACGGTAGCGGGAATTTTCAGGGTCACGACGATCTCCTTGTCCGGCTCCTTCTCGGCCCCGATGCTGCGGGTGTCGGATAGGCTCGCCGATGGCGAATGACCTGTTGTGTCCGCCGCCGATGATCAGGTCGTTTTGCGGCTCGTGCATGGTGCGGTCAGGACAAACTGACTTCAGGCGCCGAGTGCTACCGTCTCGGCAGCAAGCTGGGGCTCACCCGGTCTGAAAAATTTGAAGTAAAGGGTTCCCATGGCTGCGAATGACTCACTGCTTGATCCGCGCACGTGCCTGCCTTGCTGCTTTCACCATGTTGACGAGCGCCGGACGCACCTCGTCCCAGCGCCGCGTTTTGAGGCCGCAATCGGGGTTGACCCAGAGCTGGTCGGCAGCAAGCTTGCCGCGCGCCTTGCCGAGCAGCGTCACGATCTCATCGACGCTCGGCAGCCGCGGTGCGTGAATGTCGTAGACCCCCGGCCCGATCTCGTTCGGGTAGTGGTAAGCGGTGAACGCGTCGAGCAGCTCCATTTTTGAGCGCGCGGTCTCGATCGAGATCACATCCGCGTCCATCGCGCCGATCGATGCGATGATGTCGTTGAACTCCGAGTAGCACATATGCGTGTGGATCTGCGTCTCGTCCGCTGCGGCGCCTGCCGCGAGGCGGAAGCACTCGACGGCCCAGGCGAGATAGGCAGACCGCTCGGTCTCGCGCAGCGGCAGGCCTTCGCGAAGAGCCGGCTCGTCGATCTGGACGATGCGAATCCCGGCTTTTTCAAGGTCAGCCACCTCGTCGCGCAGTGCCAGAGCGATCTGCCGACAGGTCTCCTCGCGCGGCTGGTCGTCGCGCGCGAACGACCATTGCAGCATGGTCACGGGGCCGGTCAGCATCCCCTTCATCGGCTTTTCAGTCAGCGATTGCGCGTAGGCCGACCACTCGACAGTCATCGTCTTGGAGCGGGAAATATCGCCAAAGATGATCGGCGGCCGAACGCAGCGCGAGCCATAGCTCTGCACCCAGCCGTGCCTGGTGAAGGCATAGCCGGACAGCTGCTCGGCGAAATACTGCACCATGTCGTTGCGCTCGAATTCTCCATGGACGAGGACATCGAGCCCGATCTCCTCCTGCCAGCGCACTGCCGCCTCGGTTTCGCTACGCAGATAAGCGGTGTAGTCGGCATCGCTGAGCGTGCCCTTGGCGTGCGCCGCGCGCGCTCTGCGGATGTCCGTGGTCTGCGGAAAGGAGCCGATCGTTGTCGTCGGCAATGGCGGCAGCGCCAGGCGCTCGTGCTGAAGGCGTCGGCGCAGCGCGAAAGACGAGCGTCGTCGGGACATTTGAGGCGTCACCGCGGCGATCTTGGCGCGGATCGCCGCATCGTGAATCCTTGGCGACGTCCTGCGCGACGCCGCGGCCTCTTTCGACGCGGCAAGCGCCGCCGATACGGCGCTTCGGCCTCTGTCGACCGCACGGCGGAGGACATCGAGCTCGTAGAGCTTTTGGATCGCAAAAGCGAGCCAACCCTTGATCTCCGGATCGAGGTCGGTCTCGAGGCTAAGATCGACCGGTACGTGCAGCAGCGAGCATGACGGCGCAAGGATCAGGCTCTCCGCGCCGCGCTCCTCGACAACCGGCTCGATTTTGTCGAGCAAGGCGGCCAAGTCCGACCGCCAGACATTCCGTCCGTCGATCACGCCCAAGGACAGCACGAGATCAGCCGGCGCTTTCGCAAGAAGGATGTCGAGCTGACCCGGCGCCCTGACGAGATCGACGTGAAGGCCGGCGACGGGCAGGCTGAGAGCCGTTTCCAGATTGTTGCCGAGCTCGCCGAAATACGTCGTCAGCAGCATCCTTATCGCAGGCGCCGCACGCGTCAGCATCGCATAGGCGGCGCCGAATGCCGCTCGTGTCCGATCGTCGAGATCAAGCACCAGGGCCGGTTCGTCGATCTGCACCCAGTCCGCGCCGGCGGCGCTGAGGCGGCGCAGGACTTCCCCGTAGACGGGCAGCAGACCCTGCAGCAGCGACAGCGGGTCGAGGCTCGCATCCCGGCTCTTGCCCAGCAACAGGTAGGTTATCGGGCCGAGCAACACGGGTCGCGTGTGATAGCCGAGGCTTTTTGCCTCGAGGAATTGGTCGATTGGTTTGGTCGATGCCAAGGTGAAACGCTGCACCGGCACGAATTCCGGCACCATGTAGTGGTAGTTGGTATCAAACCACTTGGTCATCTCCAGCGCCGGCAGGCCTCCGGCAGACGCGCCGTGGCCGCCGCTTGCATCCGTGTCGGGCGCGGATCGGGTACCGCGCGCCATGGCGAAATACGTGTCGAGGGATACCTCGCCACCGGTCCAGCCGTAGACCTCCGGGACGGCACCCACCATCACCGAGGTGTCGAGCACATGGTCGTAAAGCGAGAAGTCGTTGCTCGGGATGTCGGCCATCCCGGCGCCGTGCTGGCGGGCCCATGCGGCGGCCCGAAGCGCTGCCGCGTCATCGAGCAGAGCTTGCGCCGTGCTGTCGCCGCGCCAAAAACGTTCGAGCGCAGTCTTCAGCTCGCGTCGCGGGCCGATGCGCGGAAATCCGAGTGTGCTGGTGGCGATGGGCATGGAACACCCCTTCCGTCCGGATAAAACCGGCCGGTTCAAAGCTGAGAAAGCGGAGATGAACTAAATCGCCGGGTCGCGGAGCATCGGGCCTCCTCGATATTGTTCAGCCCGAGTGCCGCTGACGCCGGCAGAGCAACAGGCGTCAGTGATACGGCATTAGAAAGATCGTGATATCGGAAAGGCGCATTCACCGGCATACCCCGTTGATCGGGGGCTTGGGCCGAGTGGACGCATTGCTGGTATTCGGGTGGCCGAGGCCATCCTTCGCAAGCGACCCACCGGGACACCCCGCCCGTGGACGTACAGGTGTCATGGCAGGTCTCCTGGCTCACGGGTCGCCGCGGCTGTCTGGCCTTCCCAGCGCCTTTCCAGGCACCAGTGACGCTGCTTGACAGCCGCTCGCCGCTCACAGTTGCGGGGGCAGCTCCGGCATGATCGCTTCGCAGCGACGCACCGGATTCCCTCTTAGCCGTCGATCCGATAACGGATCGGCAGAACCACGACGAGCAGACCTAATCCGAAGCTGTCGCCTTCTGTCAATCCGATGATTGTCTCTATCCCGAACGGCGACGGGAGGTCGGAACCGCCACGGGCTCCTCTGTAAGGTCTTGAGACGGAGCAGGTGTTCGAGGAACGCAAGCGCCGGCTGTTGGCGAACGGCAAGGCCGCGGTCGCCAAGCTCGGCTTCAACGTCAAGCCGACCGCCTCAGTTTTCCCAATGGCGAGCATCTCAGGCCCTTTTCTCGCCTGGCTCGCTGCCTTAGAGATCCCCACCCAGAGCGAATTTCGTGAACGGGCGCTGCGCGAACTCGTCCGCAACAGCAAGAAGCCGGTCGTGCTGTTTGTCGACGAGGCCCACGACCTCCACTTCCGGACGCTAAGAGGCCTGAAACGACTGTGCGAGGTGGTAGCCGACGGCGGCGCCGTGCTGTCGATCGTGCTCGCGGGTCACCCCAAGCTGCGCAACGCTCTCTTGCGGCCGAACATGGATGTGATCCGGCGTGGAACATTGACCCCTGTCGCGGGGTGATCGGCGTCCAATTTTTGCGCGCCGATCCGGGGTCCCTTTTGGGTGCCGATTGACATTCGCCCTTTCCTCTTTCGGTTTTTCGTGCCGCAGCGCTTGAACCAGCACCTCGTCGGCCGAAGGAGGCGGAGGGAGGTGGGGGTCGGGTGGGATTGGCAGCTCGGCCTTTAGCCGCTCAAGATCGCTCGCGAATTCCCAATCTAGCAAGCGGCAAGAGAGAATTAAGTGAGCGCGGCGTTCTCGCCCGCTGATCCCGTCCGCGATTTTGCGGAAGGCGCGGTCCAGCCGCGCGCGGCCGAGCTTTGCTTCGTCTATCGAGTCGATGAAGAACCAGGCGTCCTGATCGGACGTGCGCCACTCGGCGAGGCGCGACCGTTCCGCTGCGCGCAATGCCCCATCGAGGCCGTCTTCGGCTACGTCTTCGACCGTAGCAAAGAACGCGTGCTGGCCCGCCACGATACGGTGCCGTGCCTGCTCGCGCATCTCTTCGGTTTTCCCGCTCCCTGCCTCGGCCAGCAAGACGACCCGGCGGCGTGCCGAGATGTCGTCCCAGCTCAGAAGGTCGGTCGGCCGGTAAAGACGCGCGAGAACATCGGGATCGAGGGGATCTCCCTTGCTCCATTCCCAAAACCGGCGATCAAGCGCAATTGTAGCCAAGGTTCCTGTCGCTCAGAGATGTCTCACTATGCGGTCGATCGCTCCAGAAGCTCCTTACGGCGTTGCCAATCCGGTATGAAGCGCCGAAGCAGCCGCAGGAAACCTGGCGAGTGATTCGGCTCGACAACGTGGCAAAGCTCATGAGCGACGACGTAATCGATGCAATCCCGCGGCGCCGCAATGAGGGCATCGTTGAGAATGACGCGCCCGGAAGGGGTGTGACTACCCCAGCGTTTTTGCATAGGGCAGATCCGCAGGGGCGGCATTTTGATCTTCAGCGCGGCTGCTAGCGGTCCGGCTACGAGGTGAAACCGTTCTTGCAGCACGCGATGCGCGCGCTCCCGCATCCAACGGCGGACGAGCGTCCGAGTCCAATCGGGATCTTCAGGAAAACGGGTCGCGACGACGAGCCGGCCGGCGCGAAGGACCACCCGGTCTGCATCGGCGGGCTCGACCTTGAGGCGGTACTGCCGCCCCAGATAGCGGTGCGTCTCGCCGCCGACAAACCGGCGCGACGGCGTGCGGGGCCGAAATTCGGCAAAGCGTCGCTGTTGGCGGAGTATCCAGCGCGCCCGCCGCTTGACCCGCTCGTCGACCTCGCAGGGATCGGCATCCACCGGTGCGGTGACGGCCACGGCGCCATCGGGTAGCACTGAGATCGCCAGCGACCGCCGCGCAGAGAAGGCGAGGCTGTACTCGATAATGGCGCTGCCGTAGATCGCCGTCCGGATCATCATGCCGCCTGGCGCCGAGCGATCATGAGCAGGCGGTCGATCAGCGAATCGATCGCCTCTGGCGAAATCTCGATATGATGCTCGCCGCGCAGCACATCGAACACGTAGTCGTCGATGTCGTTTTTGATCGCGTTCTCGACATCGGGATTGCCTGCCCAATCCACGCGGCGGTGCCGCTGCACGATATCGACGATTTGCCGCGCCGCCTCGGCGCTCAATTCATCAGCCTGTAGCGCGACGCCATCCCCGAGCCCCTTGAGCGTCTCCTGAATGCTGCCGAAGAACGCGCGCGCGAGGGGATCGTCGCGCACCGCCTCAGGCAGCCCGCTGCTGTCGCGCCGGACGAGCTGATCGCGGATGTCGCGCATGTGCTTCAGGTATTCGAGATCGGAGATGCGCTTGGCGCGGAAATCCTCGATCACCTGGCGCAGCAGCTCGGAGAAGCGCTTGAAGAAAGTCGGGTCCTCCTCCCAATGCTCCTCGATTGTCCGCTTCGTCGCATGCGCGATCGTGTCGGCGCGGCTCGCCGCCGATTCCTCGGAGCCGATCGTTTCGGTGAAGGCATCCTCATCGAAGATGTTGACCAGCTCGGTGATCGGCCGGACTTGGTCGGCGACGATGTAGGTATCGAGCAGTTTCTCGATGCGACGCCGGTATTGACCGTAATTCACGGCGTCCTGGTAGCGAGTGCGGACCGCGCGGCGCAAATTCTCGAAGCGCCGAAGGTCGTTCCGATAACCGGCAATGCGGTACCGGTTCGCCGGCTCGTTAGCGAATTCGTGCGACGACAAGGCGATCGCCAACGTACGGGAGAAAGTGTTGAGCCGGTCGTAAAACTCATCGCGACGCGCCTCGTCGGCGAGGTGGCGCTCTAGCGCCTCTTCGTCGGCGGTGTTGCCGACGCCGCGGAAACTGTCCCACAGTTCCGAATGGCGCTGCCCAAGCTTTTCGATCTCGGCGTTGATTGAGGTGACGGTGCCGACAAGATCGGCCTCGTCGAAGCCCTCCAGCGCAGAGTAGCTTGAAAGCGCCTGGTTGAGTTCGCCGAGCACGCTGGAATAGTCGATGATGTAGCCGAAATCCTTGCCTTCGGCGACCCGGTTCACACGCGCGATGGCCTGCAGCAGG
This sequence comes from Allostellaceae bacterium, assembly GCA_035502295.1. Taxonomy (GTDB): domain Bacteria; phylum Pseudomonadota; class Alphaproteobacteria; order ATCC43930; family CGMCC-115725; genus DATARH01. The sequence continues at coordinate 23,588 of DATJUL010000225.1, forward strand.
TTGTGCTCTTTCAAAGGTCGCGCGAGATAGAGAACCGTGTTTTTCGGCGCATCGAAGCCGGTCAGCAGCTTCGAGACGACGATCAGGATTTCCGGATCCTCGCGCTTTTTGAACGCCTCGATGATCCGCGTGTTATAGGTTGCCTCGTCGCCATAGCGGTCCATCATCATCTTCCAGAACCGCTTGACCTCGTCAGAGGAGCCTTCGTCGATGCGTTCTTCGCCTTCGTGATCATCGGGCGACGAGATCACAACCTCCGAGGTGACGATCCCGAGCTCATCGAGCGCCTTCTTGTAAAGGATCGCAGCGCGCTTTGAGGGCGTCACGAGTTGGCCCTTGAAGCCGGTTTCCTTCCAGTTTCGGCGGAAATGCTCGGAGACGTCGAAAGCGATGAGCGCGATCGTCTGCTCGGTCTGAAACAGCCGAGCGGTCTTGGCGTATTTGCGCTTCAGGTCGGCCTTTTCCTTCTCAGACAGTCCGGCACAGACCCGCTCGAACCAGGCGTCGATCGCGGTTGCGTCCACCCGCTGCTCGACATGGCGACCTTCATACAGAAGCGGCACCACGGCCTTGTCGCGCACCGCCTGATCGATGGCATAGACATCGATAATGCCGCCGAACTTCGCGGCCGTGCTCTTGTCGGCCCTTAGGATCGGCGTGCCGGTGAAACCGAGATAGCAGGCATAAGGGAAAATCTTACGCATACGCGCATGCAGCGGGCCGTATTGGCTCCGATGGCTTTCGTCCACCAGCAGGAAAACGTCGGGCGAATTATCTAAGAAGTCGCGCACCTTGAGCGCGGTGTCGAATTTGTTGATGAGCGTCGTGACGACCGCGCGCTTTTCCGTTTCCACGAGATCGAGCAGGTTGCGGCCGGTGGTGGCGCGCTTGGGTTCGAGCCCGCACGCCTTGAAGGTGCCTTCGAGTTGTTCGTCGAGATCGATGCGGTCGGTCACCAGCACAATTCGGGGATCGGCGATCGACGGCTCGAGGCCGAGTGCGCGAGCGAGCATGACCATCGTCAGCGACTTGCCGGAGCCCTGCGTGTGCCAGATCACACCGCCCGGGCGCCGACCTTCCTCGTCCCGTTCGCCGGTCACCCGCCGCAGGATTTTACGCACCGAGAAGAACTGCTGATAGCGGGCGATCTTCTTCTCGCCGGCATCGAACAGCGTAAAGCGCCGGGCCAGATCGAGCAGACGCTCGGGCCGGGCGAGCGCCCAGAGCACGCGATCCTGCTCGGTAACGAGCCGCTCGCCTTCTGCAAAGCGCGCCACGTAGGGCGCGCGGTCTTCGCGAAACGCGTCCGCGAACGTGTGGCGGTTCTCATCGGCGTCGAGCGGCGTATTGATGGCGTCGAGCACCTCGGCCTCTCGGTCCTCCATCTCACGCCAGCGCGACCAGAACGAGGCCGGCGTACCGACAGTGCCGTAGCGCACTTCATTCTTGTTGGTTGCGATCAGCAGTTGGGCGGTGCGGAAGAGGCCGGGGATTTCGCCGTCCTGCTGATAGTGAATCAGCTGCGAGACCCCCTGCTCGACGCCGATGTTCGGCCCCTTGCACTCGATGATGGCGAAGGGGATGCCGTTGACGAAAAGCACGATGTCGGGCCGGCGCGTGTCGGCGGTATGCTCGCGCTCGACCTCGAACTCGGCTGAGGCGTGGAAGACGTTGGCTGCAGGATCAAGCCAGTCGATAAATTTAAGCTGGAACCCGCGGGTCGTCCCATCGACGGTCTGCTCGATCGCGGTGCCGAGCAGCAGAAGGTCTGTGAGTTCCTGATTGATGCGGAGCAGACCGGAAGGCCGCGGGCGCTTTAGCCGCTCCATCGCCTCGGCGAGCCCGTTTTCGGTGAAGGGATAGGTCCGCCCGCGCAGTTCGATGCAGTTGATGCGCGCGAGGCTCGCTTTGAGGACGCCGTCGAGAAAGACATTGCCGCGCTTGCCACCGCGTTCGCGATCCACCTCCGCCCGCGTCAGCACTCGGAACCGCGGGCCCATCTTCTGCAGCAGATGCAGCGCCGGGAGCTGCGACAGGTGCTTTTCGGTGTCCTGGATGGGAGCGGCCATCGGTTAGATCCTCAGCCCGCAGCGACCGCAAGGCGCGCGGCTTCGCCTACGCGCAGGCGGCCGGTCAAAAGCTCTGAGGCCAGCGCGTCGCGTTCACGACGAAGAGCATCTGTCAGCTGATTTATGTGCAGTCTTTCTGCCTGCACGGTCTTAATAACAGCAGCAAGATTCTCTTGAGCGACGGCTTCGGTTGGAAGAAGGGCGCTGCCTTCGAGAAATCGTTTATTGGTGATATTGATTGTATTTTTCGCACCTTTTTGAATCAGTGGCGCA
>DATJUL010000226.1:0-2152 GCA_035502295.1 Allostellaceae bacterium
CGGTCACCGCTGAGCCATGGTCCGCCTCACCCGCATCTATACCCGCGGCGGCGACAAGGGCAAAACCTCGCTCGGCGACGGCAGCCGCGTGCCAAAGCAATCGCTGCGCGTCGACGCCTACGGCACCGTTGATGAGGCCAATGCGGCGATCGGCCTGGCGCGGCTGCATGCGGATACCGAGACGGACGCGATGCTGGCGCGCATCCAGAACGATCTGTTCGATCTCGGCGCCGATCTGTGCACGCCGGAAACGGCCAGGCGCGCCCCAGCCAACCAGAAAAACGGCGCGCTGCGCATCGTCGCGGCGCAGGTCGCGCGATTGGAACGCGAGATCGATGCAGTGAACGCCGATCTCCAGCCGCTCAATTCGTTCGTATTGCCGGGCGGCAGCGCCGCGGCGGCATATCTGCACCTTGCGCGCACCGTGACCCGCCGCGCCGAGCGGCTGGTCTGCGCGCTGGCCGCCGCGGAGAAGGTCAACCCCGAGGCCGTCAAATATCTCAACCGGCTGTCCGACCATCTCTTCGTGCTGAGCCGCCGGGTCAACGCCAACGGCGCTCGCGACGTGCTGTGGCAGCCCGGCGCAACCCGCTGAGCCGGCCCGGCTCTTGCCTTCCGGCAGCGGCTGTTCTATGCCGGCCGGAGACCGCCTAGCCATGAGCGAGGGACAAGATGAAAGCGCTGGTCGGGGTAAAGCGCGTCGTCGATTACAACGTCAAGGTCCGCGTCAAGGCGGACCACAGCGGCGTCGAACTCGCCAACGTCAAGATGTCGATGAACCCGTTCGACGAGATCGCCGTCGAGGAGGCATTGCGCCTGCGCGAAAAGGGCATCGTCGAGGAGGTCATCGCGGTCTCCGCCGGCGTCGCGCAGTGCCAGGAGACGATCCGCACCGCGCTGGCGATGGGCGCCGACCGCGGCGTCTTGATCCAGACCGACGCCGAACTGCAGCCGCTCGCCGTCGCCAAGCTCTTGCGAGCGGTCATCGACAAGGAGGGGCCGGAACTCGTCATCATCGGCAAGCAGGCGATCGACGACGACTGCAACCAGACCGGGCAGATGCTGGCGGCGCTCTTGGGCTGGCCGCAGGCGACGTTTGCGTCGAAGATCGCGATCGGCGAAGAGGGGCATGCCGAGGTGACGCGCGAGGTCGATGGCGGGCTGGAGACCGTCGCGTTCACGCTGCCGGCCGTCGTCACCACCGATCTGCGGCTCAACGAGCCGCGCTATGCCTCATTGCCCAACATCATGAAGGCGAAAAAGAAGCCGATCGCGGTCATGACGCCGCAGGAGCTGGGGGTCGATGTGGCGCCGCGCCTGGTGACGCTGAAGGTCGAGGAGCCGGCGAAGCGCCAGGGCGGCGTCAAGGTCGGCTCGGTCCAGGAGCTGGTCGACAAGCTCAAAACCGAAGCGCGGGTGATCTGATGGCCGTTCTCGTCATCGCCGAGCACGACAACCGGGCGCTGAAGCCGGCGACGCTGCATGCGATGACCGCGGCGCGCGAGATCGCCGCGGCCGCCGGCGACGGCGGCGTGCATATCCTCGTTGCCGGCACGGATTGCCGCGCCGTCGCCGAGGCCGCTTCCGAAATCGCCGGCGCCGGCAAGGTGCTGCTCGCCGACGATAAGGCCTACGGCCACGGCATCGCGGAGAATCTCGCGCCGCTGATCGTCAAGCTGGCGCCCGGCTACACCCATGTGCTGGCGCCGGCGACGACCTCGGGCAAGAACCTGATGCCGCGCGTCGCGGCGCTGCTCGATGTCATGCAGATTTCCGACATCAGCGCGGTCGTGTCGCCCGATACGTTCGTGCGCCCGATCTATGCGGGAAACGCCTTGGCGACGGTGCAGTCGAAGGACGCGATCAAGGTCATCACGGTGCGCGGCACCGCCTTCGCCCCGGCCGAGGCCGAGGGCGGCAGCGCACCGATCGAAGCGGTCGAGAGCGCCGGCGCCGCCGGGCTGTCGGAATTCGTGCGCGCCGAATTGTCGAAATCGGAGCGGCCGGAGCTGACAGCCGCGCGCATCATCATCTCGGGCGGCCGCGGCATGCAGTCGGGCGACAATTTCCATTTGTTGGAAACCGTTGCCGACAAGCTCGGCGCCGCGGTCGGCGCCTCGCGCGCCGCGGTCGATGCCGGGTTCGTGCCGAA
>DATJUL010000227.1:0-34838 GCA_035502295.1 Allostellaceae bacterium
TCGCGGCGGCGGTATCGAAAGCGGCGTCGAGCTTCATCGGAGGACGTCCCCTGCGGCGAGATGATGGAGGACCATCACTTTGCCGCAGCGCAGACCTCGACGATGCTCGCTCATGCGCAAGCCCGATTACGCCGCCAGTCCGTGGGTTGGTCGCCTCCGCTCCCCGGTGCCCCTTGCCCATTCCATCCCCGCGCCCGCCAGCCCACGCTTCACGCCCCGGCATCTCATCGCGACAGGCCGCTGGACGACAGAGATACGAAGAGTCCGTGGGATGTCGGTGCAAGTGCCGTCCAATCCTGCACGGGACGAACATTCGACTTGCCGTGAACCGGCGGTCGTAAGGCCGTTATCCGCTCGGCCGGAGCGCCGGACCGCTGCACCGGAAACAGCGATGCCGCGGTCCACGACCGGGCGATCGAGGTAAGCAGCATCGCGCTGTCGGCCGCGCCATTGCCGACGATGGGCGCGAGCCTCGCAAGGTAAGCATGCGTCTCCGCCGGCAGCGGTCGGCCGGTCGCCAAATGGTCTTCCCAACGCGCCGGCCCTGCATTGTAGGCCGCGAGAAAGCCGGGAGCGCCATAGCGGTCGAGCAGCTCTCGCAGATAGGCTGCACCAGCGATGATGTTGTCGTGCGCGTCATAAGGATTGGCACCGAGATCGTAGCGTCTTTGCAGATCGACCCAGGTGCTCGGCATGATCTGCATGAGCCCCATCGCACCCTTCGGCGAGACCGCTTGCGTCTCTCCGGCGCTCTCGGCGCGCATGACAGCCCATATCCATGCCGCCGGAATGCCGAAGCGGCGCGAGGCTTCGGCGATGAATGCGGCAAGGGGTGCGATGGCCGATGGATCAGACAGTGGCGGGTTGGCCGCTGGTCGCGCATGCGCGGGTCCGCTTGCCATTGTCAGCGCGGTCGCGACGGCCGCGGCGAGGATCACGGCGCGCGAGTGGGCAGCGACAGACCCCGGTCGACTGCGGGATGCCGGAAAGGAGGAAGGGCGGTGGGGGTGCGAAGAGCCTACCGATGAGAGCGCAAGCAGTCGCATCGTCAGCCCTCCCTGCGCGTCCAGATCGGATCGGCGCGGCCGATGATCGTCGCGCTGGGGAGAAGCCCGAAATAGCGGCCGTCGAAAGAGTCGGGGGACTTCCGGTTCATGAGGAAGACGTCGCCGGCGGGAATGCGCTGGCATCCCTGCCAGACGGGCAGCGGGCGGCCACGCGTGTCACGGTCGAGTGCCGCGCCCATCGCAATACCATCGACCGAGATCACGCGCCCCGTTCGGCAGACGGTTTGTCCGCGGAGTGCGAGCACATGCTTCAGCATCGGCACGCCTTCGGGCAGGTAGCGGCGGCCCGCGAGAAACCGCGCGAGCGCGTGCGGCGGCGAAACGACTACAAGCTCCCCGATGTGAAGCTTGCCGGCCGAATGGATGGCGTAGAAGCCGATCGGCACACTGGAGCTGGCGTTCCATAGGAGCCTCGGCCGTGGCCGCACGACCGCGGGCCCCGTGGTGGCAAGCAGCGCAAGGAATGCCGCAATTGCACAGAGCGGGCGCGTCATGGCGCGAGCCTCCGGCGCAGCAGCCAGGCGCGGTGCTGGGTCCCCGTGTAAGAGCGCGGTTCGACGCCAGCAGTCAGACGGTTGTGGAGGTGCCGCCAATGATCAGGCGCCGCGTCAGCGGCATCGATGCCGAGCGCCTCGACGGCATCGATCGCCTGCAGCACCCGCTCGACCTTCGGCCAGCCGCTGATCCTCAGCAGAATCTCGCCGCCCGGACGGACGAAAGGCAGCGTCTGATAGGATTCGCCCTGGTCGATCGCGCGCACGATGTCGATGCGCGAAACGATGGTGCCGAAGTCGTTGGAGGCCCAACGGACGAACGCGAAGACGCTGTCTGGTGCAAAGCGCAGAATGCGGCGGCGGCGGTCGAGGATCGTCTCTCCACAGTCATGGCCGAAGCGGATCCAGTGCTCGATGCGGCCTTCGAGCCAGGTCAACTCGACCTCAGTCTCCAACGGCCCGGCGTTAAGTCGTGCCGCGCGCCCAGTGTTGGGATCGGCTCTCACGGGTGGTCTCCATCGGTGTCAGGAAATTCGCGCGCGAGCAGATCGCGCAGCATGTCGGCGACGGTGATGCCGCGCTGGAAGGCGGCGATCTTGATGCGTCCGCGGAGTGCCGGCGTGATGTCGACAGTGAGCCGCGCGGTGTAGAGGTCTGTCGCGGCGCTGCTCGTCGAGGACGGATCGGGACTCCTGATCCAGCTCTCGGCGTCGCGCGGCCGCGCCGCAAAGCCGCTGCTGCGGTCGCGCGCGGTCATGGCGCCAGCCTCTCGATTTCTGACGCCAGCGCCGCGATCTCGCGTGCAGCCAGGCCACATTCTTCGCGCTCGAACACGAGCTGACCGGTCTGCGCGGCCTCCGGGAAGATGATGCGCTGGCCGATCCGCGCGGCGAGCGCCGACGGATCATGCTCGGCGAGGCTATGCGCGGTCTCGCGGGCGATGACGGTGCGCGCGGGACAGCGGTTGAGGACAAAGCGTGCGCGAAGCGCGGGGCGGAAGACCCGCGCCTCGGCGATCAGCGCCAGCATCTCGGCGGACGCCCAGCCATCGAACGGCGCCGGCTGCGCCGGGATCAGCGCGAGGTCGGCGGCGAGAAGCGCCGAGCGCAGCAAGGCGGCGATGCGCGGCGGGCCGTCGATGACGATGTGATCGGAATGGCGGGCGAGCTCAGGCGCCTCACGATGCAGCGTGTCGCGCGCCAGGCCGATGACGCCGAATAGGCGGTCGAAGCCGCGGCGCGCGCGTTGCTCGGACCAATCGAGCGCGGAGCCTTGCGGATCCGCGTCGATCAGCGCGATCCGCTTTCCTTGCCGGGCCCATTGGCCGGCGAGATGCAGCGCGAGCGTCGTCTTGCCCACGCCGCCTTTCTGATTGAGTAGCGCGACGATCATCGCCTGCTCCCGTCGGCGGTTTTCCACTGATTGGCGTCGCGCCCAACATCAGAAGGGTTAGATTCTTCTTGGTTAGATTCTAAGTTAGGCGGCTCCGAAGTGACGGTATTTCCACCGGAAAATGCCTCTGCGGGTTCCTGATGGCACGGGATGCCGGTTCCCGATGGCACGCGCTTCGGGGTTCCTGAAGGCACGACGCCATCAACAGGCTGTCCACAAGCGCCTGTGGATAAGCTGCCCCGGGCGAAGACCAACAATTCGCGTCCGCCGCGGTCGCGTTCGACCCCGAGACGATAGCCCGGCAGCGGTTGCCGGCGCGCAAGATCGCGCAGCTCGAACGCGAAGCGTTTGAATGGCGAGAGGCTCGCCGACTTGCCGTGGAGGTGACGGAAGTCGAACCGCCAACCGGCGCGCTGCCTGCCCGCGTGTTTGCGGACGATGCGATAAAGCCAACGCTCGAGGCCGCCGGTCAGCCTGAAGTATTCGCGATCGATGGTGAGCACGAGCGCGTCGTCGAGGACGGCGCGATAGAACCAGTCCGGCACGATGAGATCGATGCCGTCGGCACGGCCGTGCGCGTCGGCGCGCTCGGTCCATTCGTTGATCCAGGAGAAGCGGTGCATCCGCCGCTCGCTGGTCTGCCGGAGCGTGGTGGCGACGGTGGTGGATTGCAGGCGATCGAGCGCCGCCTTTAGCCGATGGTAGTCGCGCGCGCTGACGCCGCGGCCAATGAAGGTGAGAATCTCGTAGGGCGTGGCGGCCATGAGGCGCGAAGTACGCAGGCGGGCATCACGCGCCTCGACGAGCTGGCTGGCGGCCCAGATCAGAACATCCGCATCCCAGATGGTGGCCATGCCGTGCTCGGGCACGGCTTCGACGCGGATGGCGATGTCGTTCATCCGGTAGTCGATCGGCGTGATGCGATGCGTTTTGGCGAGGCTGAAGAACGGGTACGCCATCAAATCCTGCGCATCGCGCGGCGCGAGATCGCCGGGTAGCGCGCGGAACAGTTCGAGCTGCTCGCGTTCGGATCGTGTGCGGTGGCGCGCCGACATCGGAGACGTTCAGCGGCGCGGCTGGCGGGCTTGGGCGAGCTCGGCCGGCGTGTGGCGCCGTGCGGGCAAAACGACGGCCTTGCCTGGGTCCGATGTTGAAGCCTTGACGGCGGAATCGACCCACGCTTGCAGGTCTTCGAGGCGGTAAACGACGCGGCCGCCGAGCTTCGCGTAGCGCGGCCCAGTGCCGTAAATGCGATGCTTTTCGAGCGTGCGGATGGAGAGGCCCACGAAGCGCGCGGCCTCGGGTGTGCGCAGGTAGCGCTGTGGCAAGCCTGCGATGTTGGTCGACATGGGATAGCTCCGTGATCGTGTAGGCGGCCGTCGAATGACGGCGGCTGTTATCGATCACGGTGGCGGAGACGGCGGGCCGCGGGGGATGGCGATCTCGCGGGGTGGCGAGATCGCCACCCCTGTTGATCATGGCCAGAGCGTGCTGTGATCAAACCTCAACTGTGGCCGCTGGGGATTAGATAGCCGACTGGGTGGAAAGCAGTCCTTCGACGCGACCCGCCGGGATGACGAGGTTGCGCCGTGAGCGGCCGTTAAGCGGACCGCGATCGAACTGCAGGCGCTGCAGTAGTCGACGAAGATTGTGTGGGAACCCCGGCTGGGTGCGTCGCCTGTGGCCAGCGACGCGCGCGTTCATTCTATAACGCTCAGGTTTGGGGAACGGCGGCGCCTTCCCCATATGACGCACATGAGCAGCGACGACTACGTGATCGGCAAGCGCATGTGTGAGGACATGACAGCCGAGGCATTCGCGAGCGACTTCCCGAAGGTAACCGGCCGCACGGTCGAAATTGTCGGTGGAGACGACCCGCCTGATGTGATCGCACTCATTGACGGCGCAGAGACCGGCGTCGAACTGACGGCAATAATGGCCGCGAGCGCCGAAGACATCGTGCTCGGGATGCATCGATTGGCGACGCAGAAGCATGAGAAGTATAACCGCCGTGGGCTGTTCGGCGCCCGGAGGATGATCCTGCTGGGCCATCTTACTTGGCCGGCCATCGGCACCAAGGAGCGCGAAAACCTTACGATGGAAGCCATGTACCAGGCGATGGCAACCTACCCTGCCCTATGGGATGTGTGGGAGGAAGTCGATGGCATGTATGACCCATCCGACTTCGACGGGTTCGGTTTCTCCGAGATTTGGCTGATGGACGACGGAATGAAGTACACTTCCCCCCGTGATCCACGCGCTCCGGCGGATTTCTTCTGCTTTGCACCGTCTGAGCAAGGAGGGTTCTGGGAGCTTGAGAGAAAGCGCCGACCCCCTTACTGGCACCTTTATGCCGGCTATTAGAAGAGCGCGCCGAGGCGGTGCTGATATGGGAGGTATGAGAATGCGACGGTTCACCAACCCGGAGATCGTATTCCATTACGAGGGTACCGGCGGCGGGATGGAACAGACGTTAGAGGCCAGTGAGGATGGCACCCTAACCTACGACGAATCACCCAATTACTATGCGCATCTTGGGGCGAGAAGGGCAAGGTAGAGAGACTGTCGCTGGCCGAAGCAAAGGCGCGGTTTCCAGGTTACGATGAGAAGATCGATAATGCTGTCGCCTATATGAAGGGCCGGCGAGCGATCAGCGTCAGAATCTAATTAGCGCCGACCAGGAGCCGAAAACGTCGCAGACCCGACCTTGCCGTCCGTTCTGCGGGCGTCAGGGTCGGCTTCGGGAGGCAAGGGGCGTCGGTCTCGCCGGCGGAGTAAATGACGGCTTCGGGTCGATATCGGAAGCTCGACCCAGGTCCGGCGTGCTCAGCGAAGCAACCCTGGTTTGGCTTAGAACACCGTCTAGTGGATACTACGGGACGATTTTCGCGCCCGGCCGCTAGTCATCTGCGCTGACGATGATCACGCTGTGCGGACCGCCGAGCGGTCGTCGCTCGGTCTTGCGCCAGCCGGTCTCGCGCAGCCACGCCGCGGCGTCGTCCTCGCCATACGCCTGACCGTCGCCCGAGATTATCAGGAACTCGCCTGACATGAGGGTCGCGGCCGGAGGCTCCGTATGGCCCGAATCCATCCACAGATCGACAAGCAGCAGATACGTGCCTGGCTGCGCCTGACGCGTAACTTGCGCAATAGGTCGAGATTGTGCGCGGCTGGAGCGCATGGACCGTATTCGCGAGCAACAGAACATCGTGTCCGGGAGGAAGCGGGTCGCTAACGAGGTCCCCCTCGACCACATCGATCCGGACCCCCTCGGGCTCGCCTGCGAGCCGGCGCCGCGCTATCTCGCAAGCACCCGGCAGTTCGAACAAGGTGCCGCGCAGCGCTGGGTGCCGTCGGAGGGCGGCGAGCAGGACGGAACCCGTACCGCCTCCAATATCGAGCAACCGCCGATGCCTCGAAAAGTCGTAATTGGCCGCCAGCGACCGTGCCGTCGCCGCGGAAAAGGCTTCGACTCCAGCCGAGAAAATCTGCTGTTCCTCGGCACTAAACTCACCGAACTTCGCCCGGCGCCTGCTCTCACCGCATCCTCCAGAGCGAGCCAGGCCGGGTAGCTGATGCGATTCCGCTCAGCCTGCGCAGAGAGCCGTCCCTTCGTGCCCCCATTCCGGACCTTCGTGGCAGCTCGGGCAAACCGTCGTGTCGGGCGTAAGCGGATATTCGCCGCAATCTGCGTCCGGGAAATTCGCGATATCAGCCCGGCCGCCGCGCCGACAACACATCGCGTCGCACGTCATCGCCGGCAGCGGCGTGCGGCGGCACGATTTCTGCATCGCGCGAATTCGAATTTGCCAGTGGAGCGCACAGCCGATGTCGGGATCGGGCATCGTTCAAGCCGATGACAAGGACTCGGCGTTGCGTGAGGATATCCGGCTGTTGGGGCGTATCCTCGGCGACACGATCCGCGAACAAGCCGGCGCCGTCGTCTTCGAGACGGTCGAAAGCATCCGCCAAAATGCCGTGCGCTTTCACCGCGACGAGGACGCCGCAGCTCGGCACACGATCGAGGCGACACTGAACGCGCTGCCGCCGGCCGAAGCGGTGCAGATCATTCGCGCCTTCGGCTTCTTCTCGCATCTGGCCAACATCGCCGAGGACCAGCATCATATCCGCCGGACCCGAGCGCACACGCTCGATGGCGCCGCGCCGCGCGAGGGCACTCTGTCCCAGGCGCTTGGCCGCGCTCGTGCCGCCGAGATTTCGGCGCACCAGCTCATGGAATTTTTCGCCGGTGCCCGCGTCGTGCCGGTGTTGACGGCACACCCGACAGAAGTGCGGCGCAAGAGCACGATCGACCGCGAGCGCGATGTTGCCGACCTCTTGGCCGCGCGCGATGCCGCGCCGCTGACCGGGCCGGAAATGAAAGCGAACGAGGCGGCACTGCGCCGCGCCGTGTTGACGCTGTGGCAGACCAGCCCGTTGCGCCGCACCCGTCTCAAGGTCATCGACGAGGTGGCCAATGGACTGTCCTATTATGACTATACGTTTCTCGACGAGTTGCCGCGGTTTTACGCGGCGCTCGAAGAGCGGCTCGAAGAGGCGGGCTTTCCGGTCGAGGGCGGTCTGCCGTCATTTTTGCGCATGGGCAGCTGGATCGGCGGTGATCGCGACGGCAACCCGTTCGTGACTGCCGAGGTTTTGCGCGGCGCACTGCACGCGCAAAGCAGCCGCATCTTCCGCCATTACCTTGACGAGTTGCACCGGCTCGGCGGCGAGTTGTCGCTCGACAACCGGCTCGTTGGCGTCTCTGCGGCGCTCGAAGACCTGGCGGCGCGCTCGCCGGACCGCTCCGCCAACCGGGAATCGGAGCCCTATCGGCGAGCGATCACGGGCATCTATGCGCGCCTTGCGGTGACCGCGCGCGAGCTCGACCACCTCGATCCGCCACAGCATCCGGTCGGCGACGCGGCGCCCTATGGCGACAACGCCGAATTCCTCGCCGACCTCACGGTCATCGACGCCTCGCTCGTCGCCAACGGGCTGGCCGCACTCGCCGCCGGCCGCCTCAGGAACCTGCGGCGCGCGGTCGACGTATTCGGCTTTCATCTGGCCTCGCTCGATCTGCGGCAGAACTCCGACGTGCACGAGCGTGCGGTCGGCGAAATGCTCAGCGCCGTTCAGCCGGGCCTAAACTATGCCAATCTCGACGAACCGGGGCGGGTCCGCCTGCTGTTGGCCGAGCTCGGCACGGCGCGTCCGCTGTCATCGCCCTATTTGAGCTATTCGCCGGAAACCGAGAGTGAGCTGGCGATTTCGCGCGCCACAGCCGAGGCGCATCGCCGCTACGGCCGCGCCGCGGTGCCGCATTACGTGATCTCCAAAGCGACCAGCGTTTCCGACATCCTGGAAACTGCGGTGCTGCTCAAGGAGGTCGGCCTGTTGCGGCCACGCGAAGGTGCGCTTGACGTCGATATCGTGCCGCTGTTCGAGACCATCGACGACCTGCGCGGCTGTGGCGCTGTCATGGACAAATTGTTCGGCATCTACGAGTACGCGCGTCTCCTGGACAGCCGCGGCCGCATGCAGGAGGTCATGCTCGGCTATTCCGACAGCAACAAGGACGGCGGCTACCTGACCTCCGGCTGGGAGCTTTACAAGGCGGAAATCGCGCTTGTCGACGTGTTCCGCCGCTACGACGTCAAGCTGAGCCTGTTCCATGGCCGCGGCGGCTCGGTGGGGCGCGGCGGCGGCCCCTCCTATCAGGCGATCCTGGCGCAGCCGGCCGGCGCCGTGCAGGGCGCGATCCGCATTACCGAGCAGGGCGAGGTCATCGCCAGCAAATACTCGAACCCGGAACTCGGCCGCCGCAACCTGGAGATCCTTGCGGCCGCGACGCTGGAGGCCACGCTGCTGCAGCCGTCGGACGCGGCGACGCCGCGCGAATTCCTCGATGTTATGGATTTCCTGTCGGCCGAGGCGTATCGCGCCTATCGCGATTTGGTTTACGAGACCGAGGGGTTCGACCGCTTCTTCCGCGAATCGACGGTGATCGGCGAAATCGCCAACCTCAACATCGGCAGCCGACCCTCCTCGCGCAAAGCCTCGGAGCGGATCGAGGATTTGCGGGCGATCCCCTGGGTATTCAGCTGGGCGCAGTGCCGGCTGATGCTGCCGGGCTGGTATGGCTTTGGCAGCGCCGTCGATGCCTGGCTGGCGAAACGCCCTGACGACGGCCTCTCGTTGTTGCGCGCGATGCACCGCGACTGGCCGTTCTTTCGGATGCTGCTGTCGAACATGGACATGGTGCTGGCAAAGAGCGATCTGGCGATCGCTTCGCGCTACGCCGAACTGGTCGAGGACGCCGAGCTGCGCGAGCGCATCTTTGCCCGGCTGCGCTCGGAATGGCAGAGTGTCGTCAGCGCCTTGTCGGCGATCATCCAGCAGAACAGCCTGTTGGAAAGCAACCCGCTGTTGGCGCGTTCGATCCGCAACCGCTTTCCGTATTTGGACCCGCTCAACCACATGCAGATCGAATTGCTGCGCCGCTATCGCGCCGGCGATCGCGACGAAGCGATCGTGACCGGCATCCATTTGACGATCAACGGCATCGCCGCCGGCCTCAGGAATAGCGGCTAGGGGCGGCTCATTCGACGGCAATGAGCCGCGGTGGCTCCCGCCTTTCGTCGAATGCCGCATGCGCCGCGTTGATGTCGGTCAATGTCGGCAGGCTGTCTTCGTTGCCGAGATGCTGGATGGCGTGTGCAGAGGCCGCGCGCGCCAGCCGGAAATGCTCGTCCCAGGAGGCGAACGGGTTGCTCAGGTAGGAGTAGATGTAGGCACCGTGAAAGATGTCGCCGGCGCCGTTGGTGTCGATAATCCGATCTTCCGGCACGGCGAGCGCCGGCATGATGCGGTCGCCGCCGCCCTCGCCCTGGTAATACAGCATGCCGCGCGGGCCCAGCGTCACGGCGCCGACCCGGCAGCCGCGTGAGCGCAGATAGGCCAGCATCTCGCCGGGCGACAGCTGCATCTGCTCGCACAGCCGTTCGGCGACGACGGCAATGTCGATGAATTCGAGCACGTCGTGCGTGTTGGCGCGCAATCCGCCGCCGTCGAGCGAAGTCAAGATACCGGCCTCGCGGCAGGCCCTGGCATAATGGAGCGCCGCATCGGGCTGGTGCCCGTCGATGTGCAACGCGCGGCAGCCGGCGAGGTTGAGCGGCGGATACGGGTGCGGGAAATCGTCGTCGCGGCAGCGGACGATCGCCCGCTCGCCGCCTTTCGGCATCACGAACGACAATGACGAGCGGGCCACCTTGCGATGATGCAGCGACACGCCGTAGCGGTGCGCCATGTCGATGAACATGCGGCCGAGCCAGTCGTCGGCGACCGATGCCAGAAGGTCCGGCTTGACGCCGAGTTTGGCGCAACAGAACGCCGCGGTGACGGCGTTGCCGCCGAATGACACCGCGAAATGCCTGGCTACGGTCTTCTCGTCGCCGGTCGGCAGCACATCGGTGAGGAACGTCACGTCGATATACGCCTGACCGATAAACAGCGCCTGCATGGATCGCTCGTTAATCGTTCACGTGGATCACGTCGCGCAGGATCGGGTAGACCTCGGCGGCCCAGCGGCGGCCACTGAACACGCCGTAATGGCCGACCCCGGTCTGCACCCAGTGGGTCTTCATAAAAGGCGGCAAACCGCTGCACAATTCCTGGGCAGCGAGCGTCTGGCCGACCGCGCAGATGTCGTCGCGCTCGCCCTCGATCGTCAATAGCGCCGTCTTGCTGATGGTGTGTGGCTCAACCCGCCGGCCGCGGTAGAACATGCGGCCGCGCGGCAAAGCATGCTGCTGAAAGATCGCGCGCACGGTCTGCAGGTAGAACTCCGCCGGCATGTCCATAATGGCAAAGTATTCATCGTAAAACGCTCGGATCGCCCCCGCCTTCTCGGTTTCGCCGCGCGCAAGGTATTCCAGCATGTCGCGCCACGCCTTGGCGTGACGTTCAATGTTGAGGCTCATAAAGCCGCATAATTGCAGAACGCCCGGGTAGACCGGGCGGCCGAAGCCGGCATATTGCAGCGGCACTGGGCTGATCGTGTTGAGCGCAAACCATTCGATCGGCCGGCTCGTCGCAAAGCGGTTGACCTCGGTCGGGTTGACGCGCGTGTCGATCGGCCCGGCCATCAGGGTGAGGCTCGCCGGCGCGGCCGCGGCGGCGGCATCGGCCATGACAGCGACGGCGGCCAGCGCAGCAACCGCCGGCTGGCAGATCGCGACGACATGCGCGCCCGGCCCGATATGCTCGATAAAGCCGATCACATGGGTGATGAAATCTTCGAGATCGAACCAGCCGCGCGACGGCGGGATGTCGCGCGCGTCGTGCCAGTCGGTGATGTAAACGTCGTGCTCGGGCAGCATCGTGCGCACGGTGCCGCGCAGCAGCGTCGCAAAATGGCCCGACAATGGCGCGACAATCAGCACGCGCGGCTGCGTCGCGGCGATGTCCTTGGCGAAATGGATCAGCGTGCCGAACGGCGTCGCGACCGCTGCTTCCTCGCGCACCGCGACCTCGCGATTGCCGATGGCAACCCGGTCGATGCCGAAGTCGGGACGATCATGCGTCAGTTTCGCCTGCGCCAGCATTTGCAACGCCGCCGGCCAGCTCGGCGGCCAGCCGCTTTCGCCGAGGCCGGGCCATGGCTGGGCGAGGTGATGCGCCGCCGCCTCCGCCGCCCGCCGCAGCGGCGCCAGCGCCTGCTCGAACGCGTGGTACACCTGATAGAACATCGGCACCGCTTTGCACGCCTGCGGTTGCCTCGTGCAATATGCGCACCAGAAGCGCGGCCCGGGGGAAAGCGGCTGGCACAGCGATTGCGATGCGCCGCCATCCGGCCGCAAACTGCCGCGTCAACCGGTGGCCGGGTGGGGGAGTGGACGAGGATGGCCCAAGCCACGCTGACGATTACCAGCAAGAATTATTCATCGTGGTCGCTGCGCGGCTGGCTCTTAGCGCGCTTTGCCGGCCTCGATTTCGTCGAGCGGATAATGCCGGCGGACGACCCGAAAATGCGCGCGGAACTATTGCTGCTGTCGTCTTCAATCCTCGTGCCCTGCCTTGAGCACAACGGGCTTGCCGTCTGGGACACGCTGGCGATCGGCGAATATCTCGCCGAGCTGAAGCCGAAGTCCGGAGTGCTGCCGAGGGAGCTGGCGCGGCGCACGCGTTGCCGCTCGATCTGCGGCGAGATGCATTCCGGCTTCACCACACTGCGCTCGTCGCTGCCGATGAACCTGAAGGCACACTTCCCTGGGTTCAAGGTGTGGTCGCGCGCGCAGGCCGATATCGACCGCATCGTCGAAATCTGGGACGACTGTCTCGCCGCCAATGGCGGGCCGTTCCTGTTCGGCGAGCAGCGTTCGATGGCGGACGCGATGTATGCGCCGGTCGTGACCCGCTTCAAGACCTACGACGTATCGCTCGCCGGGCGTTGCGGCGCTTATTGCGAACAAATCCTGGCGCTGCCGGAAATGCGCGAATGGACCGCTGCGGCGCTGCAAGAGCCGGAGGAAATCGACGAATTCGAAGTCGAATTTTAATGCTGCATCAGGGCGTTATGCGCGGCGCGGGCAAGTTTGCACGCCACACGGGAGGGACCATTGACCGGCTATCCGCGCGACATGATCGGCTACGGCGCCGAGCCGCCGCATGCGCAATGGCCCAACGGCGCGCGGATTGCGGTCCAGTTCGTGATGAATTACGAGGAAGGCGGCGAGAACGCCATCTTCCACGGTGACGTCGCGGCTGAGGCGTTTCTGAACGAACTGGTGGGTGCGCAGGCGGTGCCGGGGCTCAGAAACCCGGTCATCGAGTCGCTCTTCGAATATGGCAGCCGGGCGGGGTTCTGGCGGCTCTACCGCACCTTCACCTCGCGTGGTGTGCCGATCACGGTCTACGGCGTGGCGATGGCGATGGAACGCAACCCGGCGGCGGTCGAGGCGATGATGAAGGCCGGCTGGGAGATCGCGACGCACGGCTATCGCTGGATCGATTATCAATACGTCTCGGAAGTCGTCGAGCGCGAGCACATCGCCAAAGCCGTCGAAATCCACACGCGGCTGACCGGCGAGCGGCCGCTTGGCTGGTACCAGGGCCGCTGCAGCCCAAATACCCTGCGGCTGGTCGTCGAGGAGCGCGGCTTCGTCTACGCCTCCGATTGCTACGCGGACGACCTGCCCTACTGGGACAACCACTACGGCCGGCCACAGCTCATCGTGCCCTACGCGTTCGACAGCAACGACATGCGCTTCGCCTCGCCGCAAGGGTTCAACTCCGGCGACCAGTTCTTCACCTACCTCAAGGATTCGTTCGACGTACTCTATCGTGAAGGCGAAGACCGGCCGCGCATGCTGTCGGTCGGGCTGCATTGCCGCCTCGCCGGGCGACCGGGGCGCACCGCCGCGCTCGAACGCTTTCTCGATTACGTCGTCGGACACGACCGGGTGTGGCTCACCCGGCGCATCGACATCGCACGGCATTGGATCGCGACGCACCCGTTTGATGCCAGCGCCTGAACCGGCGGCTGTATCACATCGCGGCGCGGGCTCGCGCGGTCGCCGCCGAATCGACGTCGAGCGCTGCGTCGAGACACACCCCGAACTGCGCCGCCGCGTCTTCCGCGGTAAGCAGGCCATCGAGTACATCCTGCCGTACTGCGTCGGGCGCCCGCTCTTTCGGATCGCCATAACCGCCGCCGCTCGGGCCAACGCAGCGGAAGCGGTCGCCGGCGCGCATGCGGCGATAGGGCATTTTCGACGGCAGCTCCCGCGCCGTGCCGTCAGACACCAGCGACAGCGTCGCCGGGTACCCTTCGGTGCCGCCGCCGAGGCCCCAAGGCCGATGGTGATGACCGTCGCCCTCGATCGACACGCCGCCGTCGGCGAGCAATTCGAACTCCCGCACCGCGCCGAGGCCGCCGCGCCATCGGCCATACCCCATCGCATCGGTGCGCAACTCGTAACACCGGACACGCAGCGGCAGGTGGCTCTCGATGTCTTCCACGGGATTGTTGCGCGTGTTGGCGTACAGCGTGTCGACGGCGTCCATGCCGTCGGCGTCTTGCCGACCGCCGTAGCTGCCCTCGAAAATCTCCATGTGCACCCAGGTGGTTCCTTCGGCCCGTTCGCCGGAGAATGCGATGACGCGCAGATTGCCGATGCCCGCCGACACTCGGTCCGGGGCGATTTGCGCCATCGCTTTCATGACCGTGTCGGCAAGCTGGTTGCCGGTTGCGAAGCGGGCGATCGTCGGCGCGGGGAACACCGGGTTGGCGAGGCAGCCCTTTGGCGCCACGATGCGGATCGGGCGCGTCAGCCCCTCGTTGACCGGGATATGGCCGTGCACCGCGGTATCGAGCAGGATCGAGCGGATGGTCAGCCACACAGCGATATCGACGGTGCCCTGGAACGGCATGTTGATCGGCCGGTCGGCCATCTGCGGCGCGGTGCCGGTCAGATCCACCAGCAACTCGTCACCCGTGACGGTGACGGTCGCGACGATCGGGAGGTCGCGGCGCGCCGGGTCATCGCTGTCGCTGTAGCCGTCGATCATCGTCCGTGCCGTCCAGCTGCCATCAGGCAAAGCCGCGATGGCGCCGCGCATCAGCGCCTCGGCCTGGTCGAGCGCCGCCTCGCAAGCCATCTCGAATGTCGCCAAACCGTAGCGGGAGATCAGCTCCAACAGCCGCTCGGCGCCGATGCGGGCAGCCGCGACCTGCGCCTCCATATCGCCGACAACGAGATCCGAAGCACGCACATTGTCGCGCAGCACATGCCAGACCGGATCGACCCGGCGGCCCTCGTCGTAAACCTTGACGGCGCGAAACTGCAGTCCCTCCGCATAGGCGTCGATCGCGTCGACGATGCCGCAACTGCCCGGCGTCAGCGCACCGATATCAAGATGGTGCGCCGCGGTCGCGGTGTAGCCGACAAGATTGCCGTCAAGAAACACCGGCACGATGAAGCCGACATCCGGGCCGTGGCTCGCTCCGGCATAAGCGTCGTTGTGCATGATCACGTCACCGGGCCGCAGCACATCGCCGCGCGACTCCAGAACCTTCAGCATGCCGCGCACATAGCCGGGCAGCGGCCCCGATTGCAGCGGCGTCGATTGCGTCGACTCGGCGACGCCGCGGCCGCGCCGGTCGATGATTGCCGCGCCGAAATCCTCCGATTCGCGGATGATCGAGGAATGCGCCATCCGCATCAGTTTGAAGCCCATTTCGACGGCGATGGTCTCGAGTGCGCCGTGGATGACACTGACCGTGATCGGATCGATCTTGGGCATCGCTCAGTTTTCCTTGAATCGGATGATCAGGTTGCCATCGCGCAGCGCCTTGATCTGTGCCGGCGGCGGAACAATCGTCGTGCTATCGGCTTGCAAAATGATCGCCGGCCCTGCGATTTCCTCATCCAGCGGCAGCCGATCGCGCTCGTAGCGCGGCGTATCGAAACTGCGCAGGCCCTCGCCGGTTCGGAAAATGCAGGGCCCCCGACCGATCAGCGCCGCGGCAAGCGAGCCCGAATGCGGCCGCGGCACGCCCTGCAGCTTTGCCGCGAAGGCCGTGGCGGTCAGGCGCAGGTTGACGATCTCGACCGGTTCCCCCGGAAAGACGTGACCGTACTCGACGCCGTGCCGGGAATGGAAATCAGCCAATATCGTTGCGATCCAGGCTGCTGCCGTGATCACCCCATCGGGTGCCGGAATGCGTAATTCGTAACCCTGGCCGAGATAGCGCAGGTCGGCCGAGCGCTGGAACGTCGCCGTATCGGGGTCGATGCCGTCGGCGCGCAATTGCGCCGCAAGCTCGGCGTGCATCGTCGCGAAATCCGCTGCCAGCACGCCGAGGTCGAGCCGGTCGGAGCGGCTGAAGACCGTGCGGCTGGTATCGTACTTCGGATCGGTCGTCATCAGGCCGATGGCCGAGGCGATGCCGGGATAGCGCGGTACGATCACCTCGGGGATGCCGAGCATTGCGGCAACCTCGGCGCCGTGCAGAGGCCCCGCGCCGCCCATCGCGACCAACGTGAAATCGCGCGGGTCTAGCCCCTTTTCGACGGTACGGGAGCGGATCGCGTTCGCCATGTTGGCATTAAGCACGGTCAGCAGCCCTTCGGCCGCCGCTTCCGGCGCCATGCCGAGCCGCGCCGCAAGAGCAGTGATCACCTCCGCCGCGGCGGCGACATCGAGGCGCATGCCGCCGCCAAGAAAATGATCGGCGGCGAGCCGGCCGAGATAAAGGTTGGCGTCGGTAACCGTCGGTTGGCTGCCGCCGCGCCCGTAAGCGGCGGGGCCGGGAACGGCGCCGGCGCTCTTCGGGCCGACACGAAAAGCGCCGGCGGCATCGACAAGCGCGATCGAGCCGCCGCCGGCGCCGATCGTGTGTACATCGATCATCGGCACGAGGACCGGATAGCCGGCGATTGTCGTGTCGCGCGCCGCAGCCTCGATAAAACCGCCGTCACGAATGATGCCGATATCGGCCGAGGTGCCTCCGACATCGAACGTGATCAGGTTTCGCCGATCGGACAGTCCGGCGGCCCAACCGCCGCCAAGCACACCCGCCGCCGGGCCGGAGAGCAGCGTCAACACCGGCAGGCGGGCAATCAGCGCCGCCGTCGCGACGCCGCCATTGGAGCGCATGATGCGCAGGTCGGCTTGCATGCCGCGCGCCTTCAGCTCGGCATCGAGGCCGGCCACGTAGCGGCGAACCTTGGGACCGATGAACGCGTTCATCGCCGCCGTCGTAAACCGTTCGAATTCGCGAAACTGTGGCGCAACCTCGGCCGAGGTCGTGATGAAGCAGTCGGGCAGTTCCTCGCGCAGGATTGCCGCGGCGCGCGCTTCGTGCGCCGGGTTCAGGTAGGAGAACAGAAAGCACACGGCGACCGCCTCGACGGCCTCGGCGCGCAACTCGCGAGCCGCCTGGCGGACCCCATCCTCGTCCAGGGGCTCCAGCACCGTCGTGCGGTCGGCGGTCAGTCGTTCGGCGACGGTTTTGCGGTGGCGGCGGCGCACCAGCGGGCGCGCCTGCCACGGAATTTCTTGACGCAGCGAATAGTGCTGCGGCCGCTGATGGCGGCCGATGTGCAGCACATCGCGAAAGCCGGCGGTCGTCACCATGCCGGCGACGCAGCCGTCGTATTCGAGAACCGCGTTCGTGGCGATCGTCGTCGCATGCAGCACCAGGTCGATGTCGCCGGGCGCGACGCCGGCCACGTCGCACAGCGCGGCGATTCCGTCCATCATCGCAATCGAGGGGTCGTCCGGCGTCGTCGCGATCTTGTGGATGGCGAGCGCGCCGGTGTCGGGATCGGCGTAGACGAGATCGGTGAACGTGCCGCCGACATCGATTCCAATCATCTTCATCGTCCGACTCCCGGATTGTCGGTTGCATCGACCGCCCAGCAAACGCGATGCCATCGGGGCGGCGGCATGGTCGTTGCAGCTTGGTCTGCTCCTCCACGAGCTGCGGGCGATGCGATGCCGACGGCGAAGGAATGTCGCGTTTTCCGGGTGCCGATGGCGAATCCTGGCGATACCAGCGCGATCGAGGCGCTGATCGACGATGGCAGGATCGTGGCCGCCGACATCGTTGCGATCTTCGGCAAGACCGAGGGCAACGGCTGCGTCAACGACTTCACCCGGCCATACGCGGTCGAAGCGTTGAAGAGCGCATTGGCGCCGCGCCTCGGCATCGGCTCGGGCGACGTTCCCGGGCGCGTGCATCTCGTCATGTCGGGTGGCACCGAGGGCGCCTTGTCGCCGCATTTCTTGGTCTTTGCGGTGCAACAAACCGCGGCGCCACCCACCCTGGCAGGCGTGAAGCGGCTCGCCATCGGCGCCGCCGCGACACCCGACTTTGCGGCCGAAGAGATCGGCCGATTGCCGCAGATTTATGCAACGGCGGAGGCAGTCGGCCGGGCGATGGCCGAGGCTGGCATAGCCTCCGCCGCCGACGTCCATTTCGTCCAGATCAAATGTCCGCTGATCACCGCGCAGCGCCATGCCGCGGCGGTGGCGCACGGGGCGCGTCCCGCCGCCCACGACACCTATGCGTCGATGGCCTTGTCACGCGGCGCTTCTGCCTTGGGCGTCGGTCTCGCCCTCGGTGAGATCGACGCCGGCGAACTCAGCGACGAGACCGTCTGCCGAGATTATCGATTGTGGTCCGGCCAAGCCAGCGCCTCTGCCGGGATTGAGTTGCTGCACAGCGAGGTCATCGTCCTCGGCAACAGCGCGAAATGGGCAGGAGACCTCGTCGTCGGCCATGCGGTCATGCAAGACGCCCTCGACCTGGCCGCGGCCGAGACCGCGTTGCGCATGGTCGGAATCGATGCCGGCCGGCAGCTGACCGCCGCGCAGCGCCGCCGCGTTGCCGCGGTCATGGTCAAGGCGGAGGCATCCGCCGACGGCCGGGTGCGCGGCAAGCGGCATACCATGCTCGACGACAGCGATATCCACGCGACCCGCCATGCCCGCGCCTTTGTCGGCGGCGCGGTGGCGGCCCTTATCGGCTTCACCGACATCTTCGTGTCCGGCGGTGCCGAGCACCAGGGGCCGGACGGCGGTGGCCCCGTTGCGGTCATCGCCACTGCGACATGATCGCCCTTCGCACGGCGAAAGGCGCTTCTGGCACATCGCTTGCGGATTGACGGCGGTAGGCGGAGCAACGGCCGTGCAAGGCTGTCGCGATGAATGCGACTTACGATGTCGAACTGCGTTCGGTCAGCAAGCGGTTCGGGCCGACGGTCGCGGTTGACGATGTCTCGTTGCGCGTTCCGGCGGCATCCTACTGCTGTCTCCTCGGCCCCAGCGGATGCGGCAAAACGACGACGCTGCGGATGATCGCCGGCCACGAATTCGTTTCGGCTGGCGAGATTTTAATCAATGGCCAAAATGTAACCAATCAGCCGCCCGCCCGCCGCGGGACGGCGATGATGTTTCAGCACTACGCGCTGTTTCCGCACCTGACTTGCCTCGACAATGTCGCGTTCGGCTTGAGGATGCGCGGGGTCGGGCGGACGGAACGCCGCGCCCAGGCGCGCGAGTTCCTCGATCTGACGCAGATGGGCGATTTCGCCGAGCGGCTGCCCGCCCAGCTCTCCGGTGGCCAGCAGCAACGCGTTGCTCTGGCGCGGGCGCTGATCACCCGGCCGAGGGTGTTGCTTTTGGACGAGCCGCTGTCCGCCCTCGACCCCTTCCTGCGCGGCCATATGCGGGGCGAATTGCGCCGGCTGCAGCGCGAACTCGGCATTACCTTCATCCACGTCACCCACTCGCAGGATGAGGCGATGGCGTTGGCCGATCTGGTTGTTGTCATGGAGCACGGCCGGATCCGCCAAGCCGACGATCCGCGCGAGGTGTTTCGTCGCCCGAAGACGGCCTTCGTCGCGCGTTTCTTCGGCGGCCACAACCTCATTCCAAGCGGCAGCGGCACCGAGCTGGCGGTGCGCACCGACCGGTGCCGCCTCTTCGCCGTGACCGAACCGATCGAGCCGAGCCTCGCGGGCGACGTCACCGGCGTCGAATTCCAGGGGACGCGCGTGCAGGTCACGCTCGATGCCGATCTCGGCATCCGTCTCGTCTCGCACGTCCCGGACGACATGTTTTATGGCCACCCAGTCCGCGTTGGGGAACGGGCCCGTATCGGCTGGTCGCCCACCGACGCGCATCCCGTCGTCGTCACCGATCGTTAGGGGAGAAAGGGTAATGAACAGGGGCTTCGAAGAGAAATCCGGGCAGCGCCGTCCGTCGGTCACGCGCCGCTATCTGATCAAGGCCGGCGTCGCGGCCGGCGCGGCGTTCGGGCCGCAGGCGATCACCGGCTTCCCGGTCGTTTGGGCACAGAAATACAAAAATGTGACGTTGCGCCAGTTCGGCACCGGCGTTTCCAACCAGAACCCGATCGCCGAGCGTTGCAAAAAGGACCTCGGCATCACCCTCGAAATGACCGCGATGGACACCGATTCGGCGGTGCAGCGGGCGGTAACGCAGCCGCATTCCTATGACATTGCCGACATAGAATATTTCAGCGTGAAGAAGGTATTCCCGACCGGCGTCATGCAGCCGTTGGATGTACGCCGGATTAAATACTTCAACGAGATTGTGCCGATCTTCATCACCGGCAAATTTCCTGCCAAGGCATCGCCGTCCGACCAGGGCACGGCACCGCACAAGGTCGAATTCGTCGACGGACCGCATTCCCGCACCTTCGCCAAGCACCCGACCGAATGGGCGACGATGATCCCGACGATCTACAACGCCGACACGCTGGGCATTCGCCCCGACCTGGTCGGGCGGCCGATCCGCAATTGGCGCGACCTCGTCGATCCCGCCTTCGCCGGCAAGGCGGCAACGCTGAACATTCCCGGCATCGGCATCATGGATGCCGCGATGGTCATGGAATCGCTCGGCAAGATGAAATACGGCGACAAGGGTAACATGACCCGCGACGAGATCGACAAGACGATCGCCTTTATGATCGAAACCAAAAAACGCGGCCAATTCCGCGCCTTCTGGAAGACCTTCGACGAGAGCGTCAACCTGATGGCGTCGGGCGAGGTGGTGATCCAATCGATGTGGTCGCCGGCGGTGGCGGTCGTGCGCTCGCGCGGCATCCCCTGCACCTACCAGCCGCTCGAAGAGGGTTACCGCGGCTGGGCCGGCGGCCTCGGCCTCGCTGCCCATCTCAACGGGCCATTGCGCGACGCCGCCTACGAATACATCAACTGGTATCTGTCAGGCTGGGTCGGCGCGTATTTGAACCGGCAGGGCTATTATTCCGCGGTGTTGCAGACCGCGAAGAATTACATGACGCCCAACGAATGGGGCTTTTGGATGGAGGGCAAACCCGCCACCGCCGACATCCTCAGCCCGCAGGGCAAGGTCATGGAAAAGGCCGGGACGGTGCGCGATGGCGGCTCGTTCTACGAACGCATGGGCCGCGTCGCGTGCTGGAACTCGGTCATGGACGAGGACCGCTACATGGTCCAGAAATGGAATGAATTCATCGCGGCATGACGATCCTCCCTGTCGCTGCGGCACAGCGGGCGCCGGCGGCGATCGAGCGACCGCGCCGGCGCCGCGCATTATCGTGGACCGGCATTGGCGCCTATTTGCAGGCGGCGCCGCTGGCCCTCGTCTTTGCCGGCTTCTTGCTGTTCCCGATCGCGGCGATCGTCATCGTCAGTTTTCTTGACTACAATTCGGTGCAAATCCTGCCGCGCTTCACGCTTGAAAACTACCGAGAGCTGCTGTTTTCCGCCGTCACCTGGGAGACCTATCTCAACACGTTCCGGCTGGCGGCACTGACCTGGGCAGTGACCTTAGTGATCGGTTTCACGCTGTCCTATTTTCTGGCGTTTCACGTGCGCACCCGGCTGTGGCAGATGGTGCTGCTGCTCGTCTGCACGGTGCCGTTCTGGACCTCCAACGTGATCCGCATGATCTCCTGGATCCCGCTGTTGGGCCGCGACGGCCTCGTCAACATGAGCTTGTTGCGGCTCGGGGTGATCCATCACCCGCTGACATTCCTGTTGTTTTCGGACTTCGCAGTGGTGCTGGCGCTGGTGCACCTCAACACGTTTTTCATGACCATTCCGATCTTCAATTCGATGATGCGCATCGACCGCGCGCTGATCGAGGCGGCGCGCGACGCCGGCGCCAATGGCCGACAGATCCTGTGGAATGTCGTGATCCCGCTGTGCCGCTCGGGCATCGCGATCGGCTCGATCTTCGTCATCACCCTGGTCATGGGCGATTTTGTCACGGTGCGGTTGATGAGCGGCGGACAGAGCGCCTCGGTCGGGCTGATGATGTCGAACGCAATCGGTCTCTTGCAGTATCCCGCCGCGGCGGCGAATGCGGTGTTTCTGCTGGTTCTGGTGCTGGGGCTCATTGCGGCGATCGTCCGCGGGGTCGATATCCGTCGCGAGCTGACGATCGCCGCCGAGCCGGCGAGTGCGGCCGATGAATAGCCGGCGCCGGCCGCTCGCCTTCTACCTGCTCGCCGCGTTCTTCGGCCTCTACGTGCTGTTCCTCTACGGCCCGACGATTACGATCGCGGTGCTGTCGTTCCAGGGGCCGAACGGCGGTCTCACGTTTCCGATGAACGGCTGGTCGCTGCACTGGTTCGCCAATCTGTTTCAGCCGCAGATGGTCGGCGACTTCGGCGGCTCGGTCGAACGCTCGCTAGCGCTCGGCCTGATGGTGATGACAGCCACGGTCGTCATCTCGCTGGCTGCCGGCCTCGCCTATCGCAAGCGCTTCCGTGGCGATGCCGCGCTGTTCTATGTGACGGTTGCCAGCCTCGTCGTGCCGTCGATCCTGATCAGCCTCGGCATCGGCTTGATGTTCAGCGCGCTCGACATCGATCCGGCGTGGTACAGTTCGGCGCTTGGCGCACAATTGACCTGGACACTGCCGTTCGGGCTGCTGATCATGTTTGCGGTCTTCGCCCGCTTCGATCCGTCCTACGAGGAGGCGGCGCGCGATTTGGGCGCTTCCGCAGCGCAGAGCTTTTGCCACGTCGTCCTGCCGCTGATCGCGCCGAGCGTGATCGGCGTCGCACTGTTCGGCTTCACGCTATCGTACGACGAGTTTGCCCGCACAATGTTGACGGCCGGGTCGGAAAATACGCTGCCGCTCGAAATCTACGGTATGACAACAAACATCACGACGCCGGTGCTCTATGCGCTCGGTACATTGACGACCGCTTTTTCGCTGGTCGTCATCATCGGCTGCATTTTCGGCGTCACATGGCTGCAGCGCCGGCAAAACGGGAAGCCGGATATCGCGCGCGGCTGACCAGGAGATTCTTGCCGGCATCGGGTGGCACGGAAATTGCCGCTTGGTCGCTCATCGTGAGGCGATCGACATGAATGCTATTCGGGTAACTGCCGCGCCGTTTGCCTTTCTACCCCGGCAGCGCGGTTTGGGAGCGAGGCTGATCCTGCTGAGGCGCAAAGTGGCGCTGTTGCTGCGGGCGCGCTTGCTTGAGGCGAGGAGGCCACAGCGGCCTGGGGCGCCGGAGCCGAGCGAAACTCCCGAGGAGGAGCCGACCGGTCCGT
Source organism: Allostellaceae bacterium (assembly GCA_035502295.1). Lineage (GTDB taxonomy): Bacteria > Pseudomonadota > Alphaproteobacteria > ATCC43930 > CGMCC-115725 > DATARH01. Next base: position 23,047 of record DATJUL010000227.1, read on the forward strand.
CCATTGATGATTACTGGAACGATCCGGCCTTCTGGATGTGCATCATGCCGCACTGACGCGAGATTCCGGTTTAGCGACCGTCGCGCGTCGGTCTTTCCGGTGCGCCGCGCACAACATCCTGGCTGCGGCTATCCTGGTTCCGGCGCGGCGCGGCGCGCCACCAGATCGATTTCGACTAACGCGCCGCGCGCCAGACCGGTGACCCCGACGCAGGTCCGCGCCGGCAGCCGGCCGGCGGCAAAGTAGCTCTTGTAGACCGCGTTCATCGCCGCGTAATCGCGCTCGAAATGCGTGAGGTAGGCTCGCACGCAGACGACGCATTCGAGGCTGCAACCTGCGGCGGCCAGAACAATCTTCAGATTTTCGATAACGCGGCGTGTTTGCGCTTCGATGCCATCGGGCATCGGCGCGCCATCGTCGTCGGGATCGGTCGGCATCTGGCCGGTCACGAAGACCCAGCCGTCGGCGACGACCGCGTGGCTGAACGGCGCCACCGGCGTCGGTGCCGCCGGAACCATGAAAAACTCGATCATTGCGCCACCCGCGAGAGAGAAGCTGCGGCTTGGCGAGCAGAAACCGTGCCACTTGTCGGCCATGGCATGTGGCTTGCTCGCGTCACGCGCAGTCGATCGACTTTCGCATGGGAGGCCAAGATGACGATAGGGCGAGGAGTGTCGCGCCGCCGCGTGCTGGCGTCGGCCGGCGCTGCGCTTGGCGGCGCGATCGCTGCGCCGCGCCTGGTCTATGCGCAAACCAAAACACTCGTGAAGTTCACATTGCCGTGGGTAGCCGACGGCTCGAACCTGTTTACCTTCGTCGCCAAGACGCGCGGATACTGGGACAAGCACGGGCTCGACGTGTCGATCGCCCGCGGCTCGGGTTCAGTGGCTGCGGCGGAAGCGATCGGTGCTGGCCGCTTCGATTTCGGCATGGCGGCGCCGCTCGCCGCAATTCTCCAAACCGTCAAGGGCCTGCCGCTGGTGGCGCTCGGCTGCTGCGCATATGACGCGACGATGGGCATCGGCGCCCTCGACGACGGCCCGATCAAGACGCCGAAGGATCTCGAAGGCCGCCGCATGGCCTCGACCGTTACCTCGGGCGAATATCCGTTCCTGCCGGTCTTCGCCGAGAAGGCCGGCTTCGACCTCGCCAAGGTCACCCGCATCCAGGTCGACAACAAGGTGCGCGACCGCCTGCTGTCGGAGCACAAGGTGGACGCCATCTCGGGGTTCGCCACGACCTTCATGGCGCAATACGTCGCCAGCGGGGTCAAGGCGCACGCCTTTCTTTACAGCCGCTACGGCATCCCGAATTACGGCAGCGCCATCTTGACCCAGCCGGCGCGCCTCGCCGCCGCACCGCAATTATGCGCCGCCTTTACCGACGGCATGCTGCAAGGATTGAAGGCGACAATGCTCGATCCGGCCGAGGCGATAAACATCCTGTTCAAAGCGGTTCCGGAGCTGGCGCTGGCGCCGCAGATGCATGCGCAGATCAGGATCGGCACCGGCTTGCTGATCAGCGTCAGCGCGCGCGACCTGATCAAGACGCACGGCATGGGCTATCTCGATCCGGGCGACTATGCGGCGCAGATCGACCTCGTCATGAAATACTTGGCAAAGCCGGGCGAGCAGCGGCCGCAATTGGCTCAGGTCATGACCAACCGCTTCGCCGGCGATATAAGACTAACGCCAACAGAGTGGCAGGAGATGAAGAAAAACGCGCGACAATTTCGTGCGTATCTGAGTTGATCAAAAATCAGGCAAAATAATGGCTGGCACGGAGGTTGCATTACCCCGATGGTCAGCCGGAGAACGCCTGATGTCTGTCGTCGAGCCTGACCGTTACGTCGAAGTCGTGGACGCGAGCAAAATCTACCGCAGCGGCACTGCTGCTGCGGTCGAGGCTGTCAGTTCGGTCAGCTTCACGGTGCCGCGCGGTCAGTTCATCGCGGTGCTGGGGCCATCGGGCTGCGGCAAGAGCACGCTCTTGATGATGGTCGCAGGGCTGGAAGCGCTGACCGCCGGCCGCATCGCCGTCGGCGGCGAGGTGATCCGCGGACCGCGCACGTCGATCGGCATCATGTTCCAGGACGCCACGCTGCTGCCCTGGAAGAGTGCGCTGGACAATGTGCTGTTCCCGATCCGCGTGCTGAAGCGGCCGCTCGATCAATATCGCGACGCAGCGCGGCAGTTGTTGGAGCGAGTCGGCCTCGACGGCTTCATGCACAAAAAGCCGCACGAACTGTCCGGCGGCATGCGGCAACGCGTCGCGATCTGCCGCGCCCTCGTCTACGATCCGGAACTGCTGCTAATGGACGAGCCGTTCAGCGCCCTCGACGCGATCACGCGCGACGAGATGAACGAGCTGCTGCTCGACATGTGGCAGCAATACACCAGAACCGCACTGTTCGTGACGCACAGTATCCGGGAAGCGGTGTTTCTGGCCGACCGGGTTTTGGTCATGACGCGGCGGCCGGCGACGATCGTCGAGGATTTGGCAATACCGTTTGCGCGGCCGCGTTCGATGGCGATCGGCGACAGCCCGGAATTCAATGCGATTTGCGGCCATCTGCGACAGCGCATCGAGGCGAGCCACCACGGCGCCGCCGGGCGGCGGTCCTCGGGGGCGGCCCGTGCAGCTGTCGGGGAGTTGGCGGCATGACCGCCGACTATCAGGCGGCCCCGCCGATTGCGATCGGGCCGGCAAGCTGGCGCACGGGGCTTTCGGCAACCGCCCTGCTGCCGGCAGCAAGACCGGCCGCGCGCGGCCGGTCTTGCTGCCGGCAGCGACCGGAGCGGCGCTGCTGCTGCTGTGGCAGCTGGCTGTCGCCGGTCTGCGCATTCCGGCAGTGATCTTGCCGCCGCCGACCGACATCTTGGCGGAGTTGTGGCGCGTCCTGCCGGTGCTGCTGCAGCAGGCGGTGCCGACCACGCTGGATTCGGTGGCGGCCTTTGTTGCCGCGACGCTGCTCGGAGTGACGCTGGCGATCGCGATCAGCTATTCGCGCTTTCTGCGCGACATGCTTTACCCCAATCTGGTGCTGCTCCAGTTGATCCCGAAGGTGGCGCTGGCGCCGCTGTTTGTCGTCTGGCTCGGGATCAGCGGGCAGTCTCGCATCGCCTTTGCGACGTTCATCGCGTTTTTTCCGATTGTCATCTCGGCGGCGGTCGGTTTCGCCAATATCGACCCCTCCGCGCTGCGGTTGTGCCGCTCGCTGAGCGCGACGGAAGCTCAATGCTTTGCGATGGTGCGCTTTCCATTCGCGCTGCCGGCGATTTTCAGCGGCATGAAGATCGCGATGACGATGGCGATTATCGGCGTGATCATCGGCGAGTTCATCTCATCCAACGCCGGCCTCGGCTACTACATTCTCTACGCCAGTTCGCGGATGGAAACGGCGGCGATTTTTGCCGCCTTGTCTCTGTTGTGTGCAATCGGCGTCGCGCTGTTTGGCGCGGTGGCACTGGCGGAACAACTCGTGCGCCGGTCATACGGCCGGCAGTGACGTGGAGGTGTGCATGACGGGGCGGCGGACGCTGTTATCGCGGCGGAGCCTGCTGACCGCAGCGGCCGGCGGCGCGTTGTTGCCGATGCCGGCGGTCGCGGTGCCCCGCACCGTCAAATTTACCCTCGCCTGGCTCGCCGAAGGCGCCTACGCCTACGTCTTTGTCGCGCGCGACAAGGGGATGATGAAGGCGCGCGGCATCGATCTGGAGGTCTCGCGCGGGTTCGGCTCGGTCGCCTCGGCGCAGTCGATCGCCGAGGGCCGCTTCGATTTCGGCATTGTCGCGGCGCCGGCGCTGATCCTCGCGGTCGCCAAAGGCTTGCCGCTCATTGCGCTGGCGACGTGCGACTACGATTCGACAATGGGCGTCGGCGTGCTCGACTCGTCGCCGATCAGCAAGCCGCAGCAGCTTGCCGGCAAGAAGGTTGCGTCGGTGCCGACCTCCGGCGAATTCCCGTTCCTGCCGGCCTACGCACAGAAAATCGGGCTCGATCTGAAATCCGTCAACCTGGTGCACGTCGATAACAAGGTGCTGGAACAGGTGTTGATGCAGAAGCAGGTCGACGCGATCACCTCGTTCGCGTTCGGCAGCGGAGCGGTCATGCTGTCGCAAGGCGTGCCGAGCCGCTGGTTTCTGTATAGCGCCGCCGGCATCCCCAACGACGGCCAGACGATCGCGACCACGAAGAAGACGTTGGCGGCTGATCCGGCCTTGTGCGAGGCGCTGGTGGGCGGTCTGCTCGAAGGGCTCGCCTTCACGCTGACAAATCCGCGGGAATCGCTTGAGCTGTTTCAGAAGGCGGTGCCGGAAATGGTGCTCAACCCGCGAGCCAAGGAATTAGCGCGCATCGGGCTGGGCATGTGGCAGCACGGCATCGACCGGCCGGAAGCACGCCAGCATGGCCTCGGCTGGGGTGATCTGCAGAGCTACAGCGGGACGACCGATCTGGTCATGCGCTATCTGATGCCGCCCGGCGCCAAGCGGCCCGATCCCGAGGCGATCTTCACCAACCGCTTTGCCGGCAAGATCAAGCTGACCCCAGCGCAATGGGCGAGCGTCGCTCAGCGGGTGTCGGAATTCGACAAATACCTTGGCAGATACCAGGCCTGAATCCTGACTGGAGGAAGCACGCCATGACCACCGCAGCGGAAAACGAATTCCTCACCCGCATTGGCCCGGGCACGCCAATGGGCGCGCTGATGCGGCAGTATTGGATGCCGGCCTGCCTCTCATCGGAATTGAAAGCGGATGGTGACCCGCTGCGGCTGATGCTGCTCGGTGAAAAGCTGATCGCGTTTCGCGACAGCTTCGGGCGCGTCGGAGTCCTGGATCATCGCTGTCCGCACCGCTGCGCCTCGCTGTTCTTCGGCCGCAACGAGGAAGGCGGGCTGCGCTGCATCTACCACGGCTGGAAGTTCGACACCGCCGGCAATTGTATCGACATGGCCAATCTGCCGGGCGACCAGCAGTTCCGCGACAAGGTGAAAGCAAAAGCGTACCAGGTCGCCGAGCGCAACGGATTGGTGTTCGTCTACATGGGCGAACGCGAGGTGGCGCCGCCGCTTCCCGCATTGGAAGCGATGCTGTGCCCGCCGCAGGAAACCGAGCTGTGGGCGCGGCAACGCCAGTGCAATTGGCTGCAGGCGCTGGAAGGCGATATCGACACCTCGCATTTCGCGTTTTTGCACGGCGGCAAGGTCATGCCGGAGGAGCTCGATCCGGACCATCTCGAACGCTTTATGTATACCGACCGCGCGCCGCGCTACCATGTCAGGCGCACCGATTGGGGCACGATGTACGCGGCGTATCGGCCGGCGCAGGCTGGTCACACTTATTACCGCTTTGCGCATTTCGCCTTTCCGTTCTGGACGCTGTTCCCGAATGGGCCGCTCAGCGACAACGTGCTGGTACAAGGCTGGGTGCCGATGGACGACACGCACACGATGGCGTTCACCTTCAACTGGAGCCGCAAGACGCCGACACTCAGCGTCGATAAAGACGGTGCGCCGCTGCCGTTGCTCGACCGCATGACGCCGACGCTGCCGAACACCGCCGACTGGTTCGGCCGCTGGCTGCCGGTCGCGAACCAAACCAACGACTACCTGATCGACCGCGATGCCCAGCGCACAATCAGCTACACCGGCATCAGCACGATATTTGGTCAGGATTCCGCGGTCACCGAGAGCATGGGCGACATCACCGACCGGACGCTCGAAACGCTGGCGCCGAGCGATCTGATGATCGTCATGACGCGGCGGCGGCTGCTTGAAGCGGCGAAGGCGCTTGCGGAGCAGGGGACGGTCCCGCCGGGCGTCGATGACCCGACGATCGGCAGCAATGCGCGGTCGGGCGACATCATCGCGCCCGATGGCAAACCCTGGCTCGACGCCTACGAAGAGACGCTGGCCCAAGCGCGGCATCCGTTGCTGGCGCAGGCTGCCGAGTAGCCCCTCGCCAGCAAATACGCAGCAGCAACATGACCGCAATCGAGGATGGGCTGGGCCCTGCGGAGGCGGGCCTCACCGGCGCGCGGCGGCTGGCGCAGTGGTGTCGCCACCTCGGCCGCCTCGTGTTGCTGCCGACCGGCTTTGCCGTTGCCGTCATCCTCGGGTGGGAGCTGCTGTGCCGCAGCGCGCCGATTTCGCCGCTGCTCTTGCCGGCGCCGTCGGCGGTGTGGGCGGTGCTGGCGGGGAACTGGCAGATCCTCGCACAGCAGACCGTACCGACGCTGATCGAAACCATCGTCAGCTTTGTTGCCGCCAGCGCGCTCGGCGTCGTGTTGGCGGTGGCGATCACGTTTGCCGCCTGGGTGCGCGAGGCGCTTTATCCGCATATCATCGTCTTGCAATTGATACCGAAGATCGCGCTGGCGCCGCTGTTCATCGTCTGGCTCGGCGTCGGCGGCAGTTCGTGCATTGTCGTAGCGATCTTCATCGCCTTCTTTCCCATCGTCGTCTCGACCGCGACCGGGCTGGTCAGCGTCAAGCCCGAGGTATTGCAGCTATGCCGATCGCTTACCGCCAGCGAGTGGCAGATGTTTTGCCTGGCGCGCTTCCCTTATGCGATGCCGTTCATTTTCGCCGGTCTGAAGGTCGGCGTGACGATGGCGATGATCGGTGTCATCGTCGGCGAATTCATCACCGCCCAAGCCGGTCTCGGCTACATTATCATGTTCGCCTCGTCAGCCGGCGAGACCGCGACCGTGATGGCGGCGATTGTATTGTTATGCGGCATCGGTCTTGCTCTTTACGGCCTCGTCGGGCTGGGCGAACTGGCGGTACGCCGCTGGTATGGCGGCGACATGCCGGTGGGCGGCGTCATCTAGGCGCCGCCTGATGTCGCCGCGACAACTCAATCGTCGAACAGGTTGTCGCGCAGCCGCGATCCCGTGTATTCGCGGCGGAAACGGCCGCGGCGCTGCAATTCCGGCACCAGAAGATCGACGATCGCCGCGAGGTCGCCCGGCATCGACACGACATGGCCCAGCATAAAGCCGCCGCGGCTGCCGGTCGCCTCGAACGCCTCTTCGAGGCAATCGGCGACCTGCGCCGGCGTGCCGGCGATCGTCCGCGCGTAGCTGGTCGCGAAGAGCCGGCCCTGATCGAAGAATTCCTCGCGCGTCAGTTCCGCGTCGGCGCCGAATTTGGCGATCAGTTCGCGGACAAAGCCGCCGGGGGAGGCCTGGCCGGCGATGATTTCGCGATGCAGTTGGCCGAGCGTGAAGCGGCGCGGCAGCTTCGAGAAATCGTAGCCCGAATTGTGCGACAGATAGACGCCGACACCCTCCGCCGGGATCGCGTCCAACAGCAGCTCGCGCCGCGCGAGCGCCTCGCGCTCGGTCTCCGCCACGACACAGGGCTGCTGCCAGACGATGCCCATCGTCTGCGGGTCGCGGCCGAGCGCCGCGACGGCCTCGTCAAGCGCCTTGCGCTGGGCAATCTGCAATTGCAGCGGCATGTCCGGGCCAAACGCCATGTCGGCGACATACGCGCAGGCGCGGATGCCGCGCGGCGAACTGCCGGCCTGCAGCAACACCGGCCGTCCCTGCGGCGAAGGCGGCGTATTGAGCGGCCCCTCGACCTTGAAGAACCGGCCGCGATGCTCGACATCGTGAACTTTCGCCGGATCTCCGACCACCCCAGTCTCATGGTCCCACAGCATCGCGTCCGGCTCGACCGAGTTCCATAACGCGCGACAGACGTCGATGAACTCTTCCATCCGGTCGTAGCGCTCGTCGTGATCGACCAGGTCGTCGTAGCCGTAATTGGCGTAGTCAGAGCGGCGGGTCGAGGTGATGACATTAAAGGCGATGCGGCCGCCGGTTACGTGGTCGAGCGAGTTGAACAGGCGCGCGAGATAATAGGGGTGCATGAACGTCGTCGAATAGGTGACGCCAAATCCGAGATGCCTCGTCACGCGCGACATCGCGACCGCGAGCGGCGCCAGGTCCTGGCGCGGCCAGGAGACGCCCCAGCGCACCGCCGCGTCGCGGCTGCCCTGCCAGGTGCTCGGAACGCCGGTGCCGTCGCCGGAAAACAGCATGTCCAGGAGCCCGCGCTCGGCGATGCGGGCGATCTCCTCGAACATCGCGACATCGGGATAGCGGCGCCCGGGCCAAGCGCCGGGCATCCGCCAGCGCCCCTCCATGTGGATGTAGGAGAGATCGAAGGCGAGATGCATCCGCTTGATCACCGGTCCGTCCTCGGCACAGAAGAAGGCGCGGTTTGCGGCAGCGTTCGGAACGCGTAGGGCCGAAACCGCTCGCCTGTCGGGCAGGCAAAACCCATGCCATCCCGTCGCCGGCGCCGGCGGCGGCGGCGGCGTTCGTGGCGGTCGAGGCTGCAGCTTGGGATTTGGCATCGGATATGCACAGCGAACGCCATTCGCCTGTGGAGGTGCTGGATGACCGAGAGACTGGCGTTTTTGAACAAGGCCTACGGCGCTTACCACCACCGCGGCATGCCGCCGGCGGACGATGAGTTGACCCGCGTCGGGCCGGGCACGCCGTGCGGCGAATACCTGCGGCGCTTCTGGCAGCCGGTGGTCGTTGCAAGCGAGCTTGGCGAAGTCCCGAAGCGGCTGAAGATCCTCGGCGAGGACTTGATCGCGTTTCGCGACGGGAGCGGCGAGATCGGGGTCTTGGAACTGCACTGCCCGCATCGCGGCACGTCACTCGAATTCGGCTTGATCGAGCGCACGGGAATTCGCTGCTGCTATCACGGCTGGCTGTTCGGCTGTAGCGGCGCGATCCTCGAAACCCCGGGCGAGCCGGCCGATAGCACCTTGAAGGACAAGCTGTTTCACGGCGCCTATCCGGTGCGCGAGCACGCCGGTCTGGTCTTTGCCTATATGGGGCCGCCGGAAAAGCGGCCGCCATTCCCCAAGCTCGATACGCTGACCCTGCCGGGATACCAGATGGTGCCGCGCCCGCCGAGCCTGTGGGAATGCAACTGGATGCAGGTCAAGGAAAACGCGATGGACCCGGCGCATCTCCAGTTTCTGCATACGCTGCCGGGCAGCGAAGGGTTTGTCGACGACTTCAAGACGCAACCGGAATGGGACTGGATGGAGACGCCGGCGGGCATGGTCTACATCGATACGCGCCGGCAGGACGACCTGGTCTGGGTGCGCGTCGCCGATTTTATCCCGCCCAACATCCATCAGTTCACGGCCAACGACGAGGTCCTGCGGGCGCGCAACTCGATCAGCCGGCCGCAGGCCACCTTCTGGGCGGTGCCGCTCGATGACGAGACCACGATGCAGATCGGCTACTGGCGCGCCCCCGCAGGCAAAACGGTGCGCAACGACGTCGGGTTCGGACAGGATGGCAGTCGATCATATGACGAGCGGCAGCGCGTGCCCGGCGATTACGACGCGCAGATCAGCATCCATAACGGCATGGCCCGCCACGGCCTCGAACACCTCGCGACGACCGATCGCGGCATCATCATGATGCGCAACATGATCCGCCACGCGATCCGCGCCAACGGCGCCGGAAAAGAGTTGGATTCGCCGCTGCTGCGCGACGGCGAGATCATCGCGACCTACAGCCAGGACAGGGTGGTTTCCGGCATCCAGCCAGCCGCGACGCCCGAGGTCGACCGCCAGCTGATCCGCAAGATCGCGCGCGATGCCGTAAGCGAGACGATGGCGGGCGGCTTCCCCGGCGGCTGATCGGTCACTTGCCGGCCGTCATTCCGACCTTCTTGTCGACGAATTGCAGCGTGTACGCCCTCCGGTACGCCATGCCCTCAGGATAGAGCCCGACCGCGGCGGCACTCTCGTAAAAAGTTCGCCAGCGCGCATCATTGCCTTTGTCCACCGCAAGACTTTCGGCAATGTGGCGCGGCCGCGCACCGATGGACACCAGGACATCCGGCCAAACCAATACGGTTTTGACACGGTGAACGAGACGCGCGTGAAGGTGCGCGGTGAGGTGCCGCATCGCGCTGTGCACACGAACAGCGGCGAGACCGTGCGGCGCAGTCAATCGAGCTGGTACATGCCGTTCGCGCGGCGGCCGGCGATCCATTACCCGCACGGTCTCATCCACTCGATCATCACCTGCGCGACGCCGATGACGGACGGCCGCGCGATGATATTGCAATGGTGCTACCGCAACGACACCGAAGCCGAGGTCAGCGCCACCGATGTGATCGCCTTCGACCGTGCCGTGACCTTGGAGGACCAGCGCATCCTCGAGGGCTGTGATCCCGATGTGCCGCTCGCCGACAGCGATGGCGAAGAGATGCACATGCACACCGATCGGCCGGGCGTCGTCATGCGCCGCCTGTTTTCGCGGTTGCTCGCCGATCACGGCGAGGTCGAACAGCGCGCTTTGGCCTGCGCTTTAACGCACCCTTAAATCACCCATCCGGGAGCCGCGCGATGAAGCCTGAACGCTCGCCTGTTCGCCAGCTTTGAATCGTCGATCACCGATATCAACAGCGCGCAGATGCGACCAGCCACAACGGCGAGCCAATTATCGTCGTGCGCAACCGACACGGCGAGTTGAAGGCGCTGTCGGCAGTGTGCCGGCATCGTGCGATGCCGGTCGTCGAAGGCCGCGGCCGCACCAGGACGTTCCTGTGCCCCCTATCATCATTGGGTCTATTCGCTCGACGGCCAGTTGATCGGCGCGCCGGCAATGGACCGGGCCTGCGATTTTGACAAGAAGGACGTGCCCCTGCCGGAGTTTCGCCAATTGCCGCATGGACCTCGCCGACGGACCGCAGCCGGATAGTTCGACGACGATAGGGCGGTCGGTGGCGCGCCGGTCAGAATTCGAGCAGGTTGTCGCGAAACAGGGCATGGCTGTAGCCGGTGCGCATCAAGCCGCGTCGCTGCAGCGCTGGTGCCAGTCCGTCGGCGATCTCACCGATTGTGCGCCGTGTCAGCCCTTCGGTGATCATAAAGCCGTCGCCGCCGATTTCTGCGATCGCTTCGCCCATCTCCGCCGCCACGCCATCCGGCGAGCCGACAAAATCCACTCCGCCGCTCGCCGGATCGCGCAGCGCCTCGCGCAATGTCCCGGCGCCGGTGCCGTGGGTGTAGAGCATCGTCAGCGAGCGTGACGCATTCGTACTGATCTCGGGCATCGGCGCGTCGAGATCGAAGCGGGAAAAATCGATGCCGCTCAAAAACGACAGCTGCGCCAGCCGCGGCTCGAGAGTGGCGGCGAGCGCCGCGTCCTGCCGGCGTTTCTTGTCGCGCGCCTCCTCGATCGTCTCGCCGAGGACGATGCTGGTGCAGAACATGATCTTGCAGTCGCCTGCACGGCGCCCCGCCGCCGCCATCCGAAGGCTGACATCCTGGCGATAGGTCTTGGCGCCGGCGATGCCGCGGCTGCGGGCGACGATCGTGTCGGCATGTTTGGCGGCAAATGCAATGCCGGCGGGCGATCCGCCGGCTTGGCAGATGACCGGGCGGCCCTGCGGTCCGGGCGGCGCGTTGAGCGGCCCGCGCGAGCGATAGTAGCGGCCGGCGAAGTCGATCGGATGAACCTTGCGATGATCGGCGAAAATCCCGCTTTCCGGGTCGGCTGAAACGGCATCTTCTTCCCACGAGCGCCAGAGCCGGTCGACTACTTCGATCCATTCGTCCGCCATCTCATAGCGCAAATCATGCTCGTAATGCCGGTCGAGACCGAAGTTCTGCGCCGTGCGGTCGTTGTGTGCGGTGACGAGGTTGAGCCCGACGCGTCCCTGCGTCAAATGATCGAGCGTCGCCGCGAGACGCGCCGCCAGATACGGCGGGTAAAATGTCGTCGTCAGAGTCGGAACA
>DATJUL010000228.1:0-3642 GCA_035502295.1 Allostellaceae bacterium
CTGCTGCTCCTGGCCGGCGGCGCGATCGGCTTCACGCCGGCGCCGAAGGACATCCGGGAATTGGCGTTGGCGATCATCGCCGCCGTCTTCGCCGGCCTGATGCTGAGCGCGCGCCGGGTGCAGGAGCGCACGGTCGCCGAATTGCGCGCCCGCGAGCGTCAGTTCAAGGAACAGAGCGCGCTGTTGCAGAGCACGCTCGAAAACATGGGCGAGGGGCTGAGCGTGTTCGATCGCGAGGGGCGGTTGATCGCCTGGAACAACCGCTTTGCGTCGCTGCTTCAGCTGCCTGGCGAGCCGGCCGGCACCACCCTGTACGATATCCTGCTGATGCAGGCGGAACGCGGCGATTTCGGGCCGGTGGCGGCGCCGGAGCGCGAGGCGCGCGAGCGCTTCGAGCGCTTCTTCCGCACCGTTCCGGCGGTCATCGAGCGGACGACCGCAACCGGAACCGTGTTGCAGATCCGCCGTCGCGCAATGCCGGACGGCGCCGTCGTCTCGCTCTATTCCGATATCACCGAGCGCAAGGCGGCGGAAGCCAAGATGGAGCAGGCGCGCCTCCAGGCCGAGTTCGCCAATCGCGCCAAATCTGAATTCCTCGCCAATATGAGCCACGAGCTGCGCACGCCATTGAACGCCATCATCGGCTTTTCCGAGGCGATTTCGACCGAGATTCTGGGTCCGGTGGCCGACAGGAAGCAGCTCGAATACATCAAGGACATTCACGGCAGCGGGCTTCTGCTGCTGTCGATCATCAGCGATGTCCTCGACATGTCGAAGATCGAGGCGGGCAAACTCGAACTCGAACTCGAACGGGTCAGCATCAAGGCCGTCATCGCCGAGAGCATCAGGCTTCTCAGCGAACAGGCACGCAGCCGCAATGTGCAGATGGCGGCTCGCCTGGCCGAAGACGAGGTCGCCGTGTGGGGCGACCGGCGGGCGATCCGGCAGACGCTGCTGAACCTGTTGTCCAACGCCGTAAAGTTCTCGCACGACCGCGGCCGCATCGACATCCGGGCGGCGCCGCGCGGCGACGGCGCGCTGATCGAGGTTGAGGATTGCGGCATCGGCATGAGCGCGACAGAGATCGAACGGGCGTTGCAGCCGTTCGGCCAGGCCAGCTCGGCGACAACCCGCACGCATGGAGGCACCGGGCTCGGCCTGCCGATCGCCAAAGGTCTGGTCGAGGTGCACGGCGGCAGCTTGACGATCCTCAGCAGCCCCGGTGCGGGCACGCTGGTGCGAGTGATCCTGCCGCCGTCGCCGCCGGCCGCCGGCAAGCGGGTGGAAGCCTCGCCGGGTACGCCGGCGCCAGCGGCCGCCGCGGCGACCGCCCCGCAACCCGCGACCACGACCGTCTGACCCGCCGCGGCATCATTCGGCCGCCGGCGCCCGACGCATCGAACCGAACACCAGCAGCCCTGGGCTGACGGCGATCGCGGCGAGCGCGATGATCTCGAAACAGTCGGCGTAGGCGTGCAGCGCGCCCGCCGCGGCAAGCAAACGGGGCACGCCGGCGGCATGGCTGCTCGCCGCCGCCGTCACATGCACCGTCATCCGCGCCCGCAGCACCGCGCTCATGACCGCAACACCGCCGGCGCAGCCGAGCTGCCGCAGCAGGCTGTAGAGGCCGGCGGCGTCGGTGCGCATTCTTGCCGGCAGCGTCAGGTAGGCGGCGTTGCTGAGCGGCATCAGCATCATGCCGGCGCCGAACGCCTGCACGACGCTGCCGGCGACGATCGGAACAAGGCCGCCGGTCTGCAGCGTCGCGATGATGCCGGCGCCGAGACCCATCAGGCAGGTGCCGGCGAACAGCACGATGCGATAATCGACCCGCTCGATGATCCGGCCCGTCGCCAGCACCGCCAGCATCATCATCAGGGCGCGCGGCACGATCGTGAAACCGGCGGTCATCGGGCTATAACCGAGCGGCCCTTCGGCAACCAGCGGCACGAGAACGATCGCGGTAAACAACAGCGCGCTCGTCGTGAAGTTGAAAAAGGCGGCCGCGGCGAAGTTGCGGTCGCCGAACACATCGAGACGCAGCAACGCCCTGCCGGATCGCGCCGCGCGCAGGATCGTCGCGGCGATCGCCGCCGCGGCGATTGCCGCCTCGACGAACAGTTCCGGGTGCTCGGACCAGGCGCGGCCGATGCTGCGCTCAAGGCACAGCTGCAGCGCGCCGACGCCGGCGACCAGCAGCAGCACGCCAATCACGTCCAACTTTGCCGCCGGCGCCGCGGCATCGCTCTCGGGCAGCAGCCTGCCCATGCGCCAGGTGGCCAGCACGCCGAGCGGCAGGTTGATCAAAAACACCCAGCGCCACGACTCCAGATCGGTGATCACGCCGCCCAGCGCCGGGCCGAGGATCGGGCCGGCCATCGTTACGGCGCCCCAGATCGCGAGAACGCGGGGATGCCGTTCCCGCGGATGGAGGTCGAGCACGACCGCCTGGGTCAGCGCCGGAATGACGCCGCCGCCGGCGCCCTGCAATGCGCGGCAAACAATGACGGCGATCCCCGAGGGCGCGACCGCACAGAGCAGCGAGGCGGCGACAAACAGCGCGACCGTCCCGAGATAGAGCCGTCGCGGACCCAGACGACGGCGCAGCCAGCCGGTCAGCGGCACGACGACCGCGGCCGCGCACAGATAGCTCGTCAGTACCCAGGAGCCGAGTTCGATGCCGCCGCCGAAATCGTGCTCTAGTCGCGGCAGCGCGACGTTGACGATCGTCGCGTCGGCCGCCTGCATCGCCGTCGCGAGCATCAGCGCCGTCGTCGCCCAGCGCCGCTCGGAGGGAGCGAGATCGTTGCCGGCCGACGAACCGCTGCCTGACACGGCGCGCTGCGAAGCGAAGCGGTCGCGCATACGCTCGTATCTACCATTTATTTACATTTTCAGGGCAAGTTTAGCGACGCAAGGCGAATGGTAGCGCCGCGCCGTCCGATGGCGCGGGGAGGTCCCAGTGCAACGCTTGGCGATGCTGATCACCCCGGACGGCGAATGGGTCCTGCCGGGTTCCAGCGAATTTTTGGAGGCTCTGGGCGACCCCCATCCCGATTACGACGCCGAAGCCTATGCCGTCAAAAACCTCGGGTTCATCAAGCTGACGACGATCGAGCGCACGATCGTCGAAATCGAGCTGCACCCGCGCAACGTGGCGCTGCCGGCGCTGCTCGCGGTCCAGCAGCAATTATTGTCGGCGCAGCTGCGGCTCTTCCGCCTCAAATTTTTCGATCACGGCTGGCGATCGGAAATTTCGTCGTCGCGCGACCATACAATCGAGCGCTTGTCGGAGCTGTGCGTTCCGGAATTCACACCGTTTCTGTCAGAACGTTATGTCGCCGAGCAGAGAAACCTTGGCGAGGTGTTCGACAACGAGGACAATTTTTTTCGTCCGTTGGCGCAGAAATGGCGGGTCTCGTTCGGCAATTTCGATTCGACGATCGTTGCGCTGGCGCTGCGCACCAACTTGCTGCCGCGGTTGGCGGTGATCGGCGTCAATGCCCGCCAGCCGGAGCCGGTCTTTCGCTTCATCGGCCAGGGGCACGAATGGGTCGGCCAGAACTATCATTTTCTTGGTGTCGGCCAGAAGGTCGCCGACCAGCCCGACAAGGAATATGGCCAATGGGTCGCGCAATTTTA
>DATJUL010000229.1:0-12791 GCA_035502295.1 Allostellaceae bacterium
TGCCCCGCCCGCGGCAAGCGCTGCGGCAGCTCAGCCGTAATGCTCGATATAGCGGCGGATGTAGGTCTCCCAGATCACCTCGCCGCCGCGATCGCTGTAGCGGGTGCGCTCGTCGGCCCAGCGGACGCCGAGGTCGCGCGCCACGTTTGGGTGCACCGGCACCTGCGGATTGCGCAAGACCGCATCGGCGCTCTTCGGCAATTTCAGCCGCGCCCGCGCGCCGATGAGGTCGGCGACGCATTGCAGCAGCAGCCCGAACACCCGCCAGTCCGGTCGCACGGTCGTGTGAAAGATGCGGCGGCGGCGGAAGTTTTCCAGGATATAGGCGCCGATCGCGGTGCCGTACCGGCGGTCCATCGCCAGGAGGCGCCGCTCTTCGAGTTCGTGCAATCTGCGGTAGTTGACGAGGCGCGAAACATCGAGCGCGCGATACGCCTGAAAGCGCCCCTCGCGGTCGGGGATCTCGCGGCGCAGCCGGCCGAGCAGCCCGTCGAGATAGGGAAAGGTCAGGTTAGGCGCCTCGCGCGCGATGGCGTCGCGGTCGCTCGGCCCGTTCCAGCCGTCGAACGGCCACAGCGAGGCAAACCGCACGAGCGGCACCTTCACCGTCTCCGCCCCCGGCCGAATCGCGTCGCGCAGCGGAAACTCGTCCCACAGGCGAATGTCCTGCACGACGACGAGGTCGCAGCGTTCGAGGTCGCGGATCGCGAACTCATGCAGGTTCGGCGGGAGCTGAACGAAATGATACTTGACCTCGAACCGCCGGCTCAGCGCATCGATGCGGGAAAAGCCGAGGCGCAGGGTTTCCATCTGGCAATTGCCGATCATGACGATCCGGCGCCGGCCGCTCGGCGGCAACAGGCGCACAGGTAACGCAGCGCCGGACGCCGCCTCATCGAGCTTGACGACATCGACCCGATCGATGCGCAGCGCTGCGTTACCGCGATGATGGAGGCGAACTTCGAACGGCGCGTCGGATCCGCTTTCCAGCGCGAGGTCGCTCGGCACCGCAAAATCGAGGCCGACCGGCCCCTTGGCGATCTCCGCGCCCGTCGCCTCGCGCGCGGCCAGCAACACCGCGCGGGGCGCCGGCGGCAGCTTCCCTAAGCCATTCGGCCGACGGCTGGGGGCGAGAATTTCGAGACCGAACACCGGCTCGCCGGGCCGCCGCGCCGCGCCGCTTGTCGCCGCAACGATGAGCCGAAAGGCGCCGCGCGGCAGCCGCAGATACGGCCAGCCGCCGTAAAGCAGCGGGCCGGCCGGCGCACCGCGGCCGACACTGACTCTGCCGTCGCCGGCGCGGCGGCAGCGCCAGCTCTTGTCGAGGCGCCCGAGCAGCCGCCAGCACGGCGCCGGCGGGACCGGCGGCGGTGCGGCGAGAGGCTGCAGCCGAACCGCGTCGATCGTCAGATCGGCATTGCCAAGATGCACAAAGCGAAACTCGAACCGACCTTCATTGCCGCCGTCGATCGCCTGCGCGGCCGGCACCTCGAAGACCAGCAACCCCTGCCCCGTCGCCAGCTCGGCGCCCGTAAAATCGCGCCACGCCAGCTGAAGGCGCGCCAGCACGATGACCTCGACCCCAAGCACCGGCTGGGCGGAGCGTCGCATCGCGCCCGCGCGACAGCCGAAGCCGAGCCGATACCAGCCGGCCGGCAGCTGCAGATAGGGCCCGTACAGAAAGCAGCCGGCCGGCTCCGCCCGCCGGATCGCGACCGCGCCGTCCGCTCGCCGCCGCCCGGCCGGACCCTGGTCGAGCCGCGGGAGCAGGTCCCATCTCGCGTCCGGCGCTGCCGCATCCGATGCCACGGCCGCCGCCGGGTCGCACACCGCCTTTTCAACGACCATCGGTCAACCGCTCCCGAAGCCGCACAGCGTGACGGATCGGCCGGAGCGGGGCAAGGCGCGCCGCCGCTAACGCTGCGTCCGGATCACCTGGTCGAGCCGCTTCTGGTCGCCCGCGCTGTAGGTCGGCGCCGCGGCGGCGGGTACGGCGACCGGCGGCGGCTGCATGAGTTTCGCCGCCTGTTGTGCCGGGCTCAGCGGCGCCAGCATGTCGTCCATGCTCTTCAGTTTCAGCGATTGCGGCAGGAAGCTCTGCAGCAGCGTGGCGCCTCGATGCAGGTAGGGCCGGCTCCGCGCATCGCGGATCCAGTCCGGCCAGGCACTCTGCTGCGGTATGCTGAGGTCGAGCAGCAGAAAGGCGAGGCAGACCAGAAACGCGCCGCGCGCCAGGCCGAAGATGAAGCCGAGGGTGCGGTCGATCGGCGTCAGCCCGGCGAAATGCACGGCGCGCGCGATGAGGCCGGTGAGGATGCTCAGCACGACGAGGCTGCCGATGAACAGGCCGAACCCGGCCACGACCTGCGCCAACAGCGGGCTGCGCGTGTGCGCCGCGACCAGCGCTTCGGCCCGGTCGAAGCCGATATAGGTGATCGCTGCGGCGCCGACCCAGGCGACGATCGACAGCGCCTCGCGGACAAAGCCGCGGGCGAAGGCAAAGATCGCCGACAACACGATGACCGCAATGACGCCGAGATCGAGCGGGTTCATCAGCCGATCCTATCGCGTTGCCGCGAGCTGCCGCGACGCGGCGGAGGGCTGCCGCCGCGGCCGCACCAGCGCGGACGGCGGCGCCAGCCGCGCCGCGAGCTCGCTCAGGTGGCCGATCGCGACGCCGCGCAGGCCGGTCGGCAGGCTGCGCGTCGCCGGACGGCCGGGCATCCAGGCCTCGGCAAAGCCGAGCTTCGCGGCCTCCTTCAGCCGCGCCTCGGCATGCCCCACCGGGCGCACCCGGCCGGACAGGCCGATCTCGCCGAACAGCACGACCTCGGGCGGCACCGGCGTTTCGGTCAATGCCGAGACCAGCGCTGCGGCGACGGCGAGGTCGGCAGCCGGCTCGACGATCCGCAGGCCGCCGGCGACGTTGAGGTAGATGTCGTTGATGCCGACCGAAAGCCCGCAGCGCGCATCGAGCACCGCGGTGATCATCGCGAGCCGCGTCGCGTCCCACCCGACGACGGCCCGGCGCGGCGTGCCGAGCGGCGACGGCGCGACCAGCGCCTGCACCTCGACCAAGAGCGGGCGCGTGCCCTCGATGCCGGCGAACACGGCGGCACCGGCGCGCCCTGCGCCCGGTTCCTCATCATCGCCGGGAGCGCGGTCGGCGAGGAACAGCGCAGACGGGTTCGGCACCTCGACCAGACCACGGTCGCTCATTTCAAACACGCCGATCTCGTCGGTCGCGCCGAAGCGGTTTTTGACGGCGCGCAGAATGCGGAACTGGTGGCCGCGCTCGCCTTCGAAATAAAGCACCGTATCGACCATGTGCTCAAGAATGCGCGGCCCGGCGATCAGCCCTTCCTTCGTCACATGCCCGACCAGCACGACGATGGTGCCGCGGCGCTTGGCCAGTGAGATCAGCTCCTGCGCCGCGCCGCGCACCTGGCTGACCGTCCCCGGCGCGCTGTCGAGCGTGTCGAGATACATCGTCTGGATCGAATCGATGACGACGAGATCGGGTGCCGCCGGGCCGTCGAGCGCGGTAATGATGTCGCGCACGCTTGCCGCCGCGGCGAGCCGCACCGGACTCTCGGCGATGCCGAGCCGTTCGGCGCGCAGCCGCACCTGATCAATCGCTTCCTCGCCGGTGATGTACGCGGCTGTGCCGCCGTCGGCCGCGAACGATGCGGCGGCCTGCAGCAGCAGCGTCGATTTGCCGATGCCGGGATCGCCGCCGACCAGGATCGAGGACGCGGCCACGAGGCCGCCGCCGCAGACCCGGTCGAGTTCGGCAATGCCGCTCCGGCGCCGCGGCGCCCTGCTGCCGGCGCCGCGCAATGCGACAAAATCGAGGCTGGCGCCACCGCGCCCGCCGCCGGAGCCGAGACCCTTCGGCGGCGCCGCGCGCGGCAGTTCCTCGACCATGCTGTTTGACGCGCCGCACGCATAACAAAAGCCGGTCCATTTCGGCGCGGTCGCGCCGCACTGCTGGCAGGCGAAGCGGGGTTGCGTCTTCATGCCGCGCGGATCTGCATATGGATCGGCCCGGCCTCGCGGCCGTTGACAAACTGGTCGACAAACGGATTGCCCGAATGGTCGATATCGGCCGCCGGACCGTGCCAGACGATGCGGCCCCGATGCAGCATCGCCACCCGGTCGGCGATCTTGCGGGTGCTGACCATGTCGTGGGTGATCGACACCGCGGTGACGCCGAGACCGCGCACGCACTGCACGATGAGCCGGTTGATGACGTCGGCCATGATCGGATCGAGGCCGGTCGTCGGCTCGTCGAAGAACAGGATTTCCGGCTCGGCCGCGATCGCCCGCGCCAGCGCGACGCGCTTCTGCATGCCGCCCGAGAGTTGGGCCGGGCGCAGCGCCGCGACCTCGGCGCCGAGGCCGACCGCGGCGAGCTTTTCGAGCGCGATGTCGCGCGCCCGGCGCCGCGGTACGCCGCGACCCTGGATCAGCCCGAAGGCGACATTTTCCCAAACCGCCAACGAATCGAACAGCGCACTGCCCTGAAACAGCATGCCGAACCTGTGCATCAGCCGCGCGCGCGCCCGGCCGGCGAGCCCAACCGTCTCGACCCCGTCGATCTCGATCGAGCCGGCATCGGGGACGAGCAGCCCGAGGATGCATTTGATCGTCACCGACTTGCCGGTTCCCGACCCGCCGATGATGACGAGGCTCTCGCCGGCAGCGACATCAAAGTCGACGCCGGCCAGCACGCGGTTGACGGCGAAGGATTTCTGCAACCCGCGGACGGCGATTTTGGGCATTTGCGGCCCGCTGCTGCCGGTCACGTAAAAAACGCCTGCGTGAGGAAATAGTCCGAAATCAGGATGAGGATCGACGCCGAGACAACGGCGTAGGTCGTCGCCTGCCCCACCCCTTCAGCACCGCCCCGTGAATGATACCCCTGATAGCAGCCCATCAGCGCGACAATGAAGCCGAAAACGGCGGCTTTGACGAGACCGGAGACGACGTCGGTCGTCTTCAGGTATTGATGGGTCTGGGTCAGGTATGAGACGGCATTAAAATCGAGCTTGTAGACCGCAACCAGATAGCCGCCGAACACGCCGATGACATCGGCGATGATGACCAGGAGCGGCAGGGTCAGCAATCCTGCCAGGAGGCGCGGCAGCACGAGATAGCGCAGCGGATCGGTGGACAGCGTGGTCAGCGCGTCGATCTGTTCGGTGACCCGCATCGTGCCAATTTCGGCCGCCATCGCGGCGCCGACCCGGCCCGCCACCATCAATCCGGCGATGACCGGCCCCAATTCGCGCGTGATCGACAGCACGACGATCGTTGCGACGGTGCTTTCGGCATTGAACCGCGAACTCGCGGTATAGGATTGCAGCGCCAAGACCATGCCGGTGAACAGCGCCGTCATGCCGACGACCGGCAGCGAATAATATCCGATATAGACGAACTGCCGTGCGATCAGGCGTGGATAAAATGGCGGCGCCAAACCGGCGGCAAGCGCGCGGCCGGCAAACAGAGCCAAACGTCCGGTGCCGGCGAGAAAGGCCAGCGCCAAGGCCCCGACCGCCGCGAGAAAGCGCATCATCGCGGCGGATCGGGCGGACGGTAGATGCGGTGATAGCGCGCCCCGAGCGCGGTCAGGATTTCGTAGGCGATCGTGCCGGCGTCGGCTGCCGCATCATCGACCCCGTATCCGGCGCCCAGCAGTTCGATCATCGCGCCGGGCTGCGCCAACCCCTCCGGTACCGCCGAGACATCGAACGTGACGAGATCCATCGAGACCCGGCCTATCAGAGGAACGCGCCTGCCGGCGAGTGTGCCGCCGCCGCGCCGGCTCAGCGACCGTAGCCAGCCGTCGGCATAGCCGACCGCGACCGTCGCCACGCGGCCGGGCGCCGCCATGGCGTGCGCGGCACCGTAACCAACCGTCTCGCCCCTGTCAATTTGCCGGACTTGCAGGATTTTAGCCGACAGCCGCACGACTTGACGCAGCGGATTGGGGCCTCCGGGCTGCGGATTGACGCCGCAGAGCGCGGCGCCCGGCCGCACCAGGTCGAAATGGTATCGCTGGCCGAGAAAGATCCCGGAAGATGCCGCAAGGCTCAGCCTCACGCCGGGCAGCAGCACCGCCGCGGTGGCAAAGCGCCGGCGCTGCGCCTCGTTCATCGCCGCCGCGGGCTGGTCGGCGCAGGCGAGGTGGCTCATCACCACACGCCAGCGGATGCGCGGCGGCGCTGCGACAAATGCGGCGACGTCGCGCGCGGTCAACCCGAGCCGCGCCATGCCGGTATCAATGTGCAACATCGCCGGATGCCCTCCGGCCGCGCTTTCCCACTCCGCGATCTGGCCGGGGTGGTTCAGCACCGGGACGAGCGCATGTTCGGCGAAGTCCGCTGCGGTGCCCGGCAACGGCCCGTTAAACACGGCGATTTCCGGCGCCCGGCCGAGCGTCCGGCGCAGCGCTATCCCCTCGTCCAGCGTCGCGACAAAGAACCGGTCGCAGCCAGCCGCCGCCAGCGCCGCCGCCACCGGCGCGACGCCGAGCCCATAGGCGTTCGCCTTGACGACCGCGGCGCATTCGGCCGGCGCCGCCATCTGCGCCAGCAGTCGCCAATTGGCGACGATCGCGCCGAGATCGATGTCGAGGATGGCGCCGGCGCGCGCAGCAGGGTCGGACATCGCCTCTGGTCAATACTCCGTCGGCAGGCGTTCGGGGCCGATGAAATTGTCGAACTTTGTCGTTTCCGCCTCGAAATGCAGCTTGACCGTGCCGATCGGGCCGTGCCGCTGTTTGGCGATGATGATATCGGCCATGCCGAAGGCGGCCTCGCAGCGCTGCCGCCAGCGCTCGTAGCGATCGTTGAACCGGTCGTCGCCCTCGTCGGGGCGGCGGGTCGGCTCGCCGCGCGACAGGTAATATTCCTCGCGGAAGATGAACATGACGACATCGGCATCCTGCTCGATCGATCCCGATTCGCGCAGGTCGGCGAGCATCGGCCGCTTGTCCTCGCGCTGCTCAACGGCGCGCGACAGCTGCGCGCACGCCAACACCGGCACGTCGAGTTCCTTGGCGACGGCCTTCAGCCCGCGGGTGATGTCGGAGACCTCCTGAACCCGATTTTCGAGCGCGCGGTTCACGATCGACGGGCGCATCAATTGCAAATAGTCCACGACGACGAGCCCGAGGCCATGCTGGCGCTTGAGGCGGCGGGCGCGGGTGCGCAACGCAGCGATCGACAAGGCCGGCGTGTCGTCGATGTAGAGCGGCACCGCCGCGAGACGCTGCGAGGCCATGACGAATTTGTCGAAATCCTCGCGCCGCACCTCGCCGCGGCGGATGCGGTCGGACGAGGTTCCCGATTCCTCGGCAAGGATGCGGGTCGCCAGCTGCTCGGCCGACATTTCGAGCGAAAAGAACGCGGCCACCGCGCCGTCCTCGATCGCGACGCGGCCATCCGGCCCGCGCGTCTCGCGCCAGGACTTGGCGGCATTGAACGCGATGTTGGTGGCGAGCGCCGATTTCCCCATCGACGGCCGGCCGGCCAGGATGATGAGATCGGAGGGATGCAGGCCGCCGAGCTTTTTGTCGAGATCGACAAACCCGGTCGCCACGCCGACGGTCTTGCCGTCGCGCTGGAAGGCCGCTTGCGCCAGCGTGATCGCCGCCGTCAGCGCCGTGCCGAACGGCTTCAAGCCGCCTTCCGCCTGACCGGTCGTTGCCAGATCAAACAGTTTCTGCTCGGCCCGCTCGATCTGTTCGAGCGCGGGGTTGTCGAGGTCGTGGCGAAGCGCATCGGCCGCGACATCCTGGCCGATCGTCATCAGCTCGCGCCGCAGATGGAGGTCGTGGATCGTGCGGCCGTAATGCTCGGCGTTGATGATCGTGACCGCCGATTGCGCCAGCTGCGCGAGATACTGCGCGCCGCCGATTTCCAAGAGCGCGCCGTCCTGGTCGAACAGGTTTTTCAGCGTGACCGGGTTGGCGATCTGGCCGCGCTCGATGAGCTTCCCGATCGCCGCAAACATGCGCCCGTGTAACGCATTGGCGAAATCGTCGGGCCGCAGGAACTCGGACACCCGATGCCAGGCGGCGTTGTTGATCAGCATGGCGCCGAGCAGCGCCTGTTCGGCCTCGGTGTTGGCCGGCGGCTGCGGCGCCCGCTCGAGGTCCGGCTCGCGCAACGGCGTGACGCGCGGCGAGGTGCTTTCCATGCGCCGACGATACCATCGCCGGCGTCGTCGCCGCCGCCGCTAAAGGATCAACAGGCTGTGGAACGTGGGGACGCAGGAGCCCGATCCGCGACGTGCTCTTCCCGTGGTCAGGCAGCGCGAATCGCCGGCTGCGTTACTGCGCGGCGATCGATGGTTTCGCCGCGCCGCCGTCGCTCGCGGCGCGCTCCCAATCGGTGATGTAGTCGCGGGTAAGCGGCACGGTGTCGACCGACTTCGCCATCTGGATTTGCATCACGAGATGGCCGCCGCGGCGGAACGCGACCTCCGAGCCGACCAGGTACATTTCCCACATGCGGCAGAAGCGCTCGTCATAGAGCTGGCGGATCTGCTCTCGGTTCGCGGCGAAGCGGCGCCGCCAGGCCCGCAATGTCTCGGCGTAATGGAGCCGCAGGATCTCGATGTCGGTGATCCACAGCCGCGCCCGTTCGGCCTGCGGCACGACTTCCGACAGCGCCGGCGAATAGCCGCCCGGAAAGATGTATTTGCGCAGCCACGGGTTGGTCGTACCCGGCCCGTCCATGCGGCCGATCGAATGGAGGAGCGCAACGCCGTCGGGCGCCAGCAGGTCCCGCAGCGTGCCGAAGAACGCCGGGTACTGGTTGACCCCGACATGCTCGAACATGCCGACCGAGACGATGCGGTCGTACTGCCCCTGCTCCTCGCGATAATCGCGCAGGTGGAAGCGCACCCGGTCGGCGAGGCCGGCCTCGGCGGCGCGCCGGTTGGCGACCTTGTGCTGCTCCTCGGACAGGGTCAGCCCGGTGACATCGACGCCGCATTCGCGGGCAAGATGGAGCGCGAGGCCGCCCCAGCCCGAGCCGATGTCGAGCACCTTCAGGCCGGGGCGCAGCAGGAGCTTTGCCGCCAGATGCCGCTTCTTGTCGTGCTGCGCGGTGTCGAGATCGGCGTCCGGAGTGCGGAAATAGGCGCAGGAATATTGCCGGTCGCGATCGAGGAAACAGGCGTAGAGCTCGTCCGACAGGTCATAGTGATGTGCGGCATTGCGCCGCGCGCGCCGGACGGGGTTGTGCTGATGCAGCCGGCGCACGAGGCGTCCGGCGGCCTGCGCGAGCCGCAGCGCCGCCCCGTTCGGCAGGGCGGCATCGTTGGCCTCCAGCACGTCGATGAAGTCGTAAAGGCTGCCTTCCTCGATCGTCAGCGTGCCGGCCATGTAGGCCTCGGGCACGAACAGCCGCGGCCGCACGAGAAGCTTCCAATGCAATGCCGGGTCGCGCAACCTGACGCCGGAAGCGGGGCCGGGCGCACCCGCAAAGATATGACGCCGGCCGGAAGCATCGACGACGGTGAGGCGGCCGATGCGGATGACCCGCGCGAGCACAGACGCAAGCAGCATGGCGTGCTACTATCGGTTAATTCAGTGGATCGAAACAAGTCCCGGCTACGGTCGATGGGCCGCAGAGTTCGCTCCGGAGAGGGTCGCGATGCCGAACGACAGCAGCCACGATGACGGCGCCATCATCGAGACCGCCTACGCCGAGAAGATCAGAGAGGTCTTCAAGGTATTTGCCGAGAACCTGGCGATGGGCGAAAACGAGCGCAGTTCGCGAGACCGCTTTCTGCGCTCCGTCGAGCAGGCCCGCAAGGCGCGCGACATCGCCCTGGCGGCAGTCGCCGGCATCGGCGCGCCGGCCGATACGGAGGCCGCACCGGCGGCGCAGCCCGGCGCGGCGACCGCTGACGGGCTGTCGGCCGAGGAACGAGCGATGGTCGAACAGGCGCTCGCCGGTACAACCGGGCAGCGGGCCGCAGCGCCGCTGCTGGGCGCGACGGCCCGGCCGCCCTTTCTGCGCCGCTGACCGCGACACCCACTTTACCCCGGCGCCGCGATGAGCGAGAGATGCACGGGGGTAGAGTGGGCACGGACAATGAAACAACGCGTTCGGCTGCTGTGGATTGTCGCCGCTTTTGCCTGGGCCGCGCCGGCCGGTGCGCAGACCGCACCACCGACGTCAAGCGCGCGGTTCGACGGCACCTATGCGTTTGTCTCGGCGACGAGGCTCAGCCAGACGACGGCGGACGGCATGGGCGTGTGCCCCGATCTGACGGCCGGAGTCCTGACGATCGCGCATGGGGAGGCCCTCTATTCCGAAGGGGTTGCCGACCGGCGCGCCCAATTTTCCCAATTTCAAGGTGCGGTTAGCGCCGAGGGCGGATTTCGCGCCAAATCGACGAACCCATGGGTCTCCACCGTCGGCGAAGGCCAAGTCGAGGCCGACGGCACCGTGCGGTTGCGATCGCTCGGCAGTTCGTGCGACGACGATTTTTTGTGGCGCCGCGCGTCGCACTGATCAGGATATCCGTTATCGGGCGGCGGCTTCGAGCGCGGCGACGCCGGGGAGGGTGCGCCCTTCGAGCCACTCGAGAAAGGCGCCGCCGGCGGTCGAGACATAGGTCAGCGCATCCGCGACGCCCGCCTGGTGCAGCGCGGCAACCGTGTCGCCGCCGCCGGCGACGCTGAGCAGTTTGCCGGCGCGGGTCAATTCGGCGACCTTCTTCGCGATCGCGGTCGTGCCGCGGTCGAAGGGCGGCGTTTCGAAGGCGCCGACCGGGCCGTTCCACACCAGCGTCTTCGACGCTTCCAACGCCGCCGCGATGCGCGCCACGCTGGCCGGCCCGACATCGAGGATCATCGCCGTCGCCGGCACTGCGCTCGCGCCGACCGTGCGGGTGAGGGCGCCCGGCTCCAACACTTCGGCCGTCACCGCGTCCTCCGGCAGGATCACCTCGCAGCCGCGCGCCGCCGCGTCGGCGACGATCGCGCGCGCGTTATCGGCGAGGTCGCGCTCGCACAGCGAGCGGCCGACCGGGCGGCCCTCGGCGCAGAGGAACGTATTGGCCATCGCGCCGCCGATCGCCAGGCGGTCGACTTTGGAGATGATGAATTTCAAGAGATCGAGTTTGGTCGAGACCTTGGCGCCGCCGACCAGCGCGATGACCGGGCGTCGCGGATGCTCCAAAGCGGCGCCGAGCGCTTCCAACTCGGCCGCCATGTTGCGGCCGGCGGCAGCCGGCAACAGATGCGCCAAAGCCTCAATCGAGGCGTGCGCGCGATGCGCCGCCGAAAACGCATCATCGACATAGAGATCGCCGAGCGTCGCCAGCCGCCTGGCAAACCCCGGATCGTTCTTCTCCTCTTCCGGGTGGAAGCGCAGGTTTTCGAGCAGCGCGACCTCGCCGGGCTCGAGCGCCGCGACGATGCGCTCGGCCTCGGGCCCGACGCAATCGGCGGAAAAGTGCACCGGCAGGCCGCCGATCGCGCGGCTCAACGGCGCGACGAGCGGGCGCAGCGATTGCGCCGGGTCGGGCCCCTTCGGCCGGCCGAAATGCGACATGACGATAACCCGCGCGCCCCCGGCGACAAGCGCGGCAATGGTCGGTGCCAGGCGCTCGATGCGGGTCGCATCGGCGACCGCGCCGTCCTTGAGCGGTACGTTCAGGTCAGCGCGCACGAGCACGCGCTTGCCCTGGACGTCCAGGTCGTCGATCGTCCGAAACCGCGGCATTGCTGCCCCCTTGGCAAATCTGTCGAGCGCGTTGTACCTCCATTACGGCATGGCCAGCGGGTTCGACAAGTTCGCCTTCGAGACCGCGCAGATGGCGCGGATCGGCTGGTTTTTCGGCCAGAAACTGGTCGCCGCGCGGCTGTCACGGCCGCTGCCGGCGCCGGCGACGGGGCGCCCCCGCAGGACGCCCGACCGCCAACGCCTGCTGGCCGATCTGTGGCGGCTCATCGAAGCCGACTGGCGCAACATCGCCGGCGGCGTCTACGCGGCACCGGAAGACTGGCGCGGCAACCCGCTCGCCGAACTGCGCCGCGCCGCCGATTTCTTTGCCGATCTGCCGGCGGTTGAGGCGCGCCGCCACGGTGCGCCGACCGACGCGCTGCTCGCCGGCCCCGAGACAGCGCATTACCCGGCCTATTACCGGCGCGCATTCCATTTTCAGAGCGACGGCTATCTGAGCGAAGCCTCGGCCGAGCGCTACGATCATCAGGTTGAGGTCTTGTTCGGCGGCGGCGCCGCGGCGATGCGACGCCAGGCGCTGGTGCCGCTGCGCGCCGCAGTGCGCCAGGCCGGCGCGGGCCAAGCGCGGCTCCTCGACATCGGCTGCGGCACCGGCGCGTTCCTGCGCGAGGTGAAACGCAATCATCCGCGCCTGGCGGTGACCGGGATCGACTTGTCGGCGCCCTATCTCACGGTCGCGCGACGGCGGCTCGGCGCCTGGTCACGGGTGCGGTTCGTCGCGGCGGCGGGTGAGGCAATGCCGTTTGCCGACGCCGCGTTCGACGCCGCAACCTGCGTCTATTTGTTTCACGAACTGCCGGCGAGCGTGCGGCGCGCCGTCGTCGCCGAGATCGGCCGCGTGCTGAAGCCTGGCGGCACGTTGATCCTCGTCGATTCGCTGCAAAAAGGCGACGAACCGGACTACGATTCGCTGCTCGACTATTTCCCTGTCGCGTTTCATGAGCCATACTATGCGAGTTACGTTACTGAGGACCTTGACCGGCTGATGCAGCCGGCGTTTGCCCCTGAGGCTCGTTCGCT
>DATJUL010000230.1:0-12852 GCA_035502295.1 Allostellaceae bacterium
TCGCCGAGGCGCTGTTCGGCGGTCTCGACGTCGACGGCTTCTTCCTCGAATACGACGACGAGCGCTCCGGCGGGTTTGCCCCGCTGCGCTTTGTGCCGAAGGGCCACAAGAAGGTCGTGCTCGGCCTTGTCACGTCAAAACGCGCCGCGCTCGAAAGCAAGGACGCGCTGAAGCGGCGCATCGACGAGGCGGCTAAATTTGTGCCGCTCGACCAGCTCTGCCTCAGCCCGCAATGCGGCTTCTCCTCGACCGTCGACGGCAACGCGCTCTCGATCGAAGAGGAGAAGGCGAAATTGCGCCTCGTCGTCGAAGTGGCGCGCGAGGTGTGGGGCTGAAAGTTAGAGTGGTATCGCGTTATATCGAGTCACCCCCTATCCGTCATGGCCGTCCCCGGACTTGATCCGGGGGCCGCGGATGACGGTTTGGGGTGCTTCAAGTTGGCCCGATCGTGCTCTAGTTAACGCCAAGGGCGCGAAGGCCAGCGCAAAGGACGCGAAGGAGAATCAAGGCGCAGAGCGCCGATCGACAACGGCAGGCCGGCGTCAACATGATCGCCGTGTCATTTTTTTTCCATCGCGGCCTTGCGTGGTTCTCCGCGTACTTTGCGCTCAAGTTTCACGCGTCGGCGAGGGCCGGCATGATTTCGGCGGCGAACAGTTCGGCCGAGCGCACCGCCTCGTCGCGGCTCATCAGCCCAAACGCGAAATCGCAGCACAGATAACTCGCGCCCGCCTCGTCGATCTGTTTCGCCAGATAGTCGCGCACCTGGCGCGGCGTACCGGCGATCGCATGGCCGTGCGCCTGCAGCGCGTCCCATTCCTGGGGCAGCGCGGCGCCCAGCGGGAACGGCACGTTGTATTTGGCCCACAACCGCTCCATGTTGCCGCGCCAGCGCGGATAGGCGCGCCGTGCCGTCTCGCGCGCCGCCGCCTCGGTTTCGGCGACGACGATGTGGCGGTTGATGCCCATCAGCGGCAGGTCAGCTTCGGCGCGGCCGAGCTTCCGCCATTCCGATTTGTAAACGTCGATGATCGCGCGCGCCGCCTGGTTGTCGCGCGAGGTCACGATGTGGGCGCCGTGCTGCGCCGCCCACGGGATGCTGTCCGGCCGCGCGGTGCCGTACCACAATTCGGGCAGCGGCTTCTGCGCCGGCTTCATCGCGATCGGCACATGGTCGAAATTGTAGAACTTGCCGTGATAGGTCAGCTCGTCCTCGGTCAACCCGACGCGGATCGCGTCGAAGGCCTCGCGGAACTGCTGCATGCCGGTGTCGAAATCGACGCCATAAAAGCCGACCTCGATCGGCGAGATGCCGCGCCCGACGCCGTAAAGAAACCGGCCGCCCGACATCTGGTCGAGCATGCAGATTTCATCGATCAGGCGGAGCGGATGGTAGAGCGGCAAGAGATACACCATCGGGCCGAATTTGAGGCGCTTGGTGCGCTGCGCGACGGCCGCGAGGAACACACCCGGCGACGGCGCATAGCCCAAGGGCGTGTTGTGATGCTCGGCCAGGTGATAGCCGTAAAAGCCGGCCTTGTCGTAGACCTCGATGAGCTTAAGCCGGTCCTCGAAATGCTGCCCGAGCGGCACGCCCGAATCGTCGAGGTGATCGAAAATCCCGAAACGCATGGCGGTCTCCCTATTGCGCGCCCGACAATATCATGTCGCTGATCTTTTCCGCGGTCATCAGCGTCGGGAAATTGGTGTTGGCGCACGGGACGCAGGGAAACAGCGAGGCATCGACGACGCGCAGCCCGGCGACGCCGCGCACCCTTCCCTCGTTGTCGGTGACCGCCATCGGGTCGTCGTCGGACCCCATGCGGCACGTGCAGGTCGCGTGCCAGACGCCGATCGCGGCCTTGCGGATGAAGGTTTCGAGCGCGTCGTCGTCGGTCATCAGCTGGTCGAATTTGAACCCCTCGACGATGTAGCGGTCGATGATCCAGCGCCGCAGCCATTGCGGCCCGTCCATCGCGCGGGCGATCAGAGAAGTCAGCCGCCGGTTTTTGTCGTTGACGATTCCGATCTGCCGCACCCGGTCGCTGTAGCTCGCCGGGAACGGGTCGCTGACCGCCTCGCCCAAGGCGCCGCGCAGATGCAGTTCGCCGATGCGGCGAAACCCGTCCATCAGCCGGTCGAGATCGCGCCGGTCGGAGAGCAGGTTGAACTCGACGACCGGCTCGGCCCGCCAATCGGCCGATTGGAGGCGCACCTGGCCGCTCTCCGACAAGGTCTTGTAAACGCAGACGAGCTGCGAGGCGATCTGCTCGCCGACCGCGTGCCAGGCCGATTTGCTGACCACCGCGACGAACATGTCGCCGGGCGCGACGCCGTCCACCCCCGACGAATAGCGCAGCGCCAACAGGATGTGGCGGCGCGTCTTGCCGTTGAGCCGCGCCTGCGGTTTCATGAACGACGACACCGAGATCGACGGGTGGTCCATCAGCCGCTGCCCGACGCCGGGCACGTTCATGCGCACCGCGATGCCGAGATCGCGCAGATGCCCGGCGGGGCCGATGCCGGCGCGCAGCAGATGCGCCGGCGAATGGATCGCGCCCGACGATACGATGACTTCCCCATGGCCTTCGTTCACGCGGAATTCGGTCTCCTGGCCCTTTACCAGCGCCTTGACGCCGACGCATCTCGTGCCTTCGAACAGCAGGCCCTGCACCTGCGTCTCGGCAGAAATCGTCAGGTTCCGGCGGCGCCGCGTGCCGTTGTCGAGATAGCCGATCGCCGCCGACACGCGCCGGTCGTAAAGGTTGGAGATCGTGATCGGGAAATAGCCGTCCTTGTATTCGCCGTTCTGGTCTTCGATGTAGTCGTAGCCGGCGGCCTTGAAGGCGTCGGCGACCGCCTTGGCGTGGCCGCACCACATGTCGGGCCAGATCCGGCGCACCGGGATGCGGCCGTCCCTGCCGTGCCACTCGCCATCGAAATCCATGTCGCGCTCGACCTTTTTGAAATAGGGCAGCACGGCGTTCCAGTTCCAGCCGTGGGCACCGCGCGCTTCCCATTCGTCGTAATCAGAGGGCGCGCCGCGGTTGGCGAGCTGGCCGTTGATCGACGAGCCGCCGCCCAACACGCGCGCCTGCTCGTATTTGCGCAAGGGCGGCCGCTCTTCCGGCCGGTTGTGCGAGACGATTTCGGTGTGGACGCGCAGTTCCTGCCAGTGAAAGCGCGGATCGAAATAGGCGGTGCCGGGATAGGAATCGAGGATTTCCGGCGGCACCTTGCCGTCCGGCGTATCCTGCCCGGCTTCGCACAGCAGCACCTCGTTGCTGCTTTTGGCCGACAGCCGGTTCGCCATCACCGAACCGGCCGAGCCGCCCCCGACGATGATGTAATCGTAGGTCATTTCCTGCCCCGATCCGCTGTCGCTGCGTTTGTCGCCGATGTTATCGGACAGGGCGCGGCCGCGGCAAGACCGCGGCGCTTCGCGTCAGCCGCCGCCGATTTTCGGGATCAGGACGATCTCGCTGTCGGGCTTTAATGGCGCCTGCCAGGCGTCCTGATAGATCGTGCCGTCGATCGCGACCGCCATGCTTTCGTCGATCTGATGCCCGAGGCCCGGAAAGCGGCGATCGAGTTCGGCGATCATCCGCCGCACCGTCGTCGCCTCAACATCGAATTCGCTCAGGCCGCCGGTCAGGCGCCGCGCCGCCGTACCGGTCAGGACGACGCGCGGCACCCCGTCAGCCCCCTCACCCTGTCCCTCTCCCCATTCATGGGGAGAGGGGACGCAACAGCAGCTACGCCACCTCGCCTGACATCGATGCGCGGGTTCTGCGCTTTTCTCCCTCTCCCCGCGTGCGGGGAGAGGGCCGGGGTGAGGGGCATCGGCGGAGCGCTACTCCGCGGCCAGGCGCGGCGGCGGCGCCTCGGCATCGAGCGCGGCGCGCAGTTTCGGCGGCGACATCGGCAGGTCGCGCATGCGCACGCCGGTCGCGTCGGCGATCGCGTTGGCGACCGCGGCCATCGGCGGCACGATCGGCACCTCGCCGACGCCCTTGGCACCGAACGGATGGCGCGGGTTCGGCACCTCGATCATGACCGTGTCGATCATCGGCAGGTCGGAGGCGACCGGCACGCGGTAGTCGAGGAAGCCGGGATTTTCGAGGCGCCCGTCCTTGTCGTAGATGTATTCCTCGTTGAGCGCCCAGCCGATGCCCTGCGTCACGCCGCCCTGCATCTGCCCCTCGACATAAGAGGGGTGGATCGCCCGGCCGACATCCTGCACCGCGGTGTAGCGCAGGATCTTGACGTGGCCTGTCTCCGGATCGACCTCGACATCGCAGATATGCGTCGCAAAGCCGGGGCCGGCACCCTGCGCATTGATCGACACTTCGGCGGTGATCGGCCCGCCGGTGCGCCCCGCCTTCAGCGCGATCTCCTGCAATGACAACGGCTCGAAGCTGCCGGCGTTGGCGCCGGCCGGATAGGCCTTGCCGTCGCGCCAATCGACCGCCTCGGGGCTGATGTCCCAGATCATCGCGGCGCGTTTCTTCAATTCGACGACGACCTTCTCCGCCGCCTGCGTCACCGCCATGCCGGTCGCGAACGTGACGCGGCTGCCGCCGGTCAGAAAGCTGAACCCGGCCGAGGCGGTGTCGGCGACGACCGGCCGCACTTGCTCGTAGGGAATGCCAAGCGCCTCGGCCGCCATCATCGCCATCGAGGCGCGCGAGCCGCCGATATCGGGACAACCCTCGACGATCGTCGCCGTGCCGTCCTCGTTGATGTGGCAGGCCGCGCTCGACTCGCCGCCGATGTTGAACCAGAAGCCCGACGCGATGCCGCGCCCCTGGTTGGGGCCGAGCTTGTGCGCGAGATGCGCGTGCGTCTTCGCCGCGTCGAGCGTCTGCTGGTAGCCGATATTGGCCCAGGTCGGCCCGTGCGCCGCCTTGGTGCCGTCCTTGGCGGCGTTGATCTCGCGCAGCCGAAGCGGGTCGATGTTCAGTTGCCGCGCCAATTCGTCCATGCAGCTTTCGGTGCCGAAGGTCGAGTTCGGTGCGCCAGGCGCGCGATACGCCGCGACTTTCGGCCGGTTCGACACGACGTCGTAGCCGACGATCGCGACATGCGGGATGTCATACATCGCCAAGCCGCACATGCAGGCCGGCCCGACCGGCGACCCCGGGAAGGCGCCGGCCTGAAGTTTGACGACGAGTTCGGCCGCGACGATACGGCCATCCTTCTTGGCGCCGAGTTTCACCTCGACGACGCCACCGGCGGCGGGGCCGGTGCCGCGGAACACCTCTTCGCGGCTCATCACGATCTTGACCGGGCGCCCCGATTTCTTCGACAGCGCCAACGCGAGCGGCTCCAGGTAAATCAGCGTCTTGCCGCCGAAGCCGCCGCCGATCTCGGCCGGCATCGCGCGGATGTTGGCGATGTCGATGCCGAGCAGTTTGGCGCAATAGGCGCGCACCATGAAATGGCCCTGCGACGAACTCCAGATCGTGCATTGCTGGTCGGCACCGATCGAGACGACACAGGCATGCGGTTCGATGTAGCCCTGGTGCACCGGCTGGGTCGTGTAGCGGCGCTCGATCGTGACCTCGGCCTCCTTCCAGCCGGTCGCGATGTCACCCTTGTTGAAGCCGATGCGCTTGGCGATGTTCGACGGCTTTGTCGGCTTCGGATCGACACCCTGGGTGAACAGGTCGTCGTGCAATACCGGCGCGTCCGGCTGCATCGCGTCTTCGACATCGATGACGTGCGGCAATACCTCGTAGTCGACCTCGATCAAGTCGATCGCCTCCTCGGCGATCGAAGGCGAGGTCGCGGCGACCGCCGCGACGGCGTGCCCGTCATACAGCACCTTGCCGCGCGCGATCGTGTTGTACGCCAGGTCGCGGAAGTTCATCGGCCCTTCGCCGACAAACGCCTCTTCCGACGCGATCGCCGGGAAGTCGTCGGCGGTCACGACCGCGCGCACGCCGGGCAGTGCCAGCGCCCTGGCGATGTTGACCGATTTGATCCGGGCATGGGCGTGCGGGCTGCGCTTCACTTTGCCCCACAGCATGCCGGCCATGACCATGTCGGCGCCGAAATTGGCGCGACCGATGACCTTGTCGACGCCGTCCGGGCGCACCGGGCGGGTGCCGACGACCTTGAGAGCCGACTTGTCGAGATAGCTCATGCCATCGCTCCTTTGGGAGTCATTCCCGCGAAAGCGGGAATCCAGGGAACCAGCACTGCCTCACCGGCTCTGGACCCCCGCCTTCGCGGAGGTGACGATTGAAGTGAACTACGCCGCGCCCGCCTCGCCGCGCATGACGGCGGCGGCGTCGAGCACGGCGCGGATGATCTTGTCATAGCCGGTGCAGCGGCAGAGATTGCCGGCGAGCCAATAGCGCGTCTCTTCCTCGGTCGGGTTTTTGTTTTCGTCGAGCAGCGCCTTCGCCGCGACGATAAACCCCGGCGTGCAGAAGCCGCATTGCAGCGCCGCGTGCTCCAAGAATTTCTGTTGTACCGGATGAAGGTGATCGCCCTCGGCGATGCCCTCGACGGTCGTGATCGACTTGCCCTCGGCCTCGGCGCCGAGCATCAGGCACGAGCATACGATATCGCCGTCGACGATGACGGTGCAGGCGCCGCAGTCGCCCGAGCCGCAGCCTTCCTTGCTGCCGGTCAAGTTGAGTTCGTCGCGCAGCACGTCGAGCAATGTCTGCTGTGACTCGCAGAGAAACTCGACCGGCTCGCCGTTGATCGTGGTCGTGACGTGATGCTTGCTCATACTCACTCTCCCGAATATCAGGCCCGCGAGGCGGCGCGGTCGAAGGCGATGGCGGCCGCCCGGCGCGCCAACACGCCGGCGACCTTGGTGCGGTATTCGATCGTGCCGCGTTTGTCGGAAATCGGCTTGCAGGCGGCTTGCGCCGCCGAATCGAGCCGCTTCAGCGTTTCGTCGTCGAGTTTGTGGCCGCGGAGCGCTTCGCCGGCGCCGGCGACGATGACCTGGGTCGGCGCAACGGCGCCGAGCACGACCCGCGCATCGGTACAGGTGCCGCTCGCGTCGAGCGTCACGTTGACGGCGCAGCCGACGACCGCGATGTCCATCTCGGTGCGCGGGATGAAGCGCAAATAGGCGTCCGACTGCCGCGGCTTCGGCTTTGGTATCTTGAATTCGACGACGAATTCGCCCTTGGCGAGCGAAGTGCGGCCGGGGCCGGTGACGATCTCCTCGACCGGCACCTCGCGCCGCCCCGCGGGGCCGGCAACGACCGCGAGCGTGCGCGCCGCGATAACCGGCGGCACGCTGTCGGCGGCGGGCGAGGCATTGCACAGATTGCCGGCGATCGTGCAGCGTCCCTGGATCTGGGTCGAGCCGATCAGATCGACGCCCTCGACGATGCCGGGATAGGCGTGCTCCAGCGCCTGGTGCGCGCTGATCATGACGCCCGGCGTCGCCGCGCCGACGATGAAATAACCGCCTTCCTCGCGGATCCCGAGCATGCCCGGAATGCGCTTCGTATCGACGATCAGATCGGGCTTCAGCCGCCCGCTCTTCATCTGCACCAGGAGATCGGTGCCGCCGGACAGAACCTTCGCCACACCGGCCGTGCCGGCCAGGGCTTTGACGGCTTCGTCGACCGTCGCGGGCGCCGTGAAACTGACCTTCGGCATGTTTGCTCCTCAATGATGCCGGCGCCCGCGGCTGGGGAAAGCGGGCGCTGCACAATCCTGGCTTACACTACCAGCCCCGCCGGCGTGAAGTGCAAATTCCGCCGCGCCGGGGCGCATCGCTCCCCTCCCGCCCGCGACGAGCGAGCCGGCGTCAGTCGCGGCCGGTGAGATAGGCCATCGCCGCCGCGACGCCGCCCGCCCCATGCGGCACACGCATGAGATCGAGTGCCATTTCGACGGCGGCAATCGTGCCGAGCAGCATCGGCTCGTTGAGGTCGCCCAGATGGCCGATGCGGAACACGCGGCCCTTCAGGCGGTCGAGACCGCCGCCCAATGACACGTTGAATTTGTCGAGGCAGGTCTGGCGCACCTTGTCGGCGTCGTACCCGTCGGGCACCAGCACGGCCGTGACGCTGTCGGACTGCGCGCCCGGCTCGCTCGCGTAGACTTCCGGCCCCTCATTGGCGCGCCAGGCGCGCACCGCGCGGCGGGTTGCTTCGGCGAGCCGCGCGTGGCGGGCGAAGACGTTGTCGAGCCCCTCTTCTTCGAGCATGCGCAATGCCTCGCGCAGCCCATAGAAAAAGTGCACCGGCGCGGTGCCGTTCCAATAGGCCTGCGAACCCTCGCCGAGCAGGCGCTTCCAGTCCCAATAGACGCGCGGCATCTTGGCCGTCGCAGACGCCGCCAGCGCCTTGGCGCTGACCGCGGTGAAGGCCATGCCGGTCGGCAGCATCAGCCCCTTCTGCGAGCCGGCGACGACGACATCGACGCCCCATTCGTCGGTCTGGAAATCGACGCAGGCGAGCGAAGAGATCGTATCGACGAGCAGGAGCGCGGGATGGCGCGCCGCGTCCATCGCGCGACGCAGATCGGCGATCGGGTTGAGGACGCCGGTTGAGGTCTCGCAATGCACGGCGAGCACCGCCTTCAACTCGTGCGCGCGGTCGGCGCGCAGGCGGGCTTCGAGCCGCGCCGGGTCGAACGGGCGGCGCCAGTCGTTGGGCAGGGTCTCGACCTCGAGGCCGAAATCCTTGCCGCGCATGCCCCAGTTCAGCGAGAAATAGCCGCTTTCAACCAGCAATACCTTGTCGCCCGGCGAGAACAGGTTGACCAGCGCCGCCTCCCACGCGCCGTGCCCGGTGGCCGCGTAGGCGAGAACCGTCTGCCGTGTCTTAAAGATGCGTTTAAGGCCGGCGAAGCATTCTTCGGAGATGGCGCGAAACTCGGCGCCGGTAAAATCGATCGCACCCTTGTCCATCGCCCGCAGGATGCGGTCCGGGATGTTGGTCGGACCCGGGTTCATAAAAAAATGCGTGCCGTGCGCCATGATCGCTCCCGATTGAGACCCGCGAAGGGCGGCGCAGCATAATCGCTCGCGACAGCAACACAACCGGCGGAACGTCGCGTCAGGCCGGTACGGGCGCTATTCCGCTGCCCGGCGCAGCGACGACGGTCGGTCGGGGCGGCGACGGTCGAGCAGTTCGCCAACCGCTGTCGCCAGATCGCGCGAGCGGAACGGCTTGGGCAACAGGCGGTACTGTTCCGGGTTCGGCTTCTCTGCCAGCGGATAGCCCGATGTCAGCAGAACCTTGAGGCCGGGACACAGGAGCCGCGCCTGCCGCGCCACCTCGATCCCGGACAGGCCCCGCGGCATCACCACATCCGAAAACAGCAGATCGAAGCGCTCGCGCTGCAGCAACGCCAGCGCCTCATGCCCATCGGCCGCGGCGCTGACCCGATAACCGAGGCCAAGCAGCATCTCGGTCGACACCCGCCGGACATGCTCGTCGTCATCGACGACGAGGACCGCACCGCTGCCGGGCCGCGCCGCCGCCCGGCGCCGAGCCTCGGCCACGCGCTCCCGCCGGCGCGCGTGCGGCAGGTAGAGCGTGACACAGGTGCCGGCGCCGGGAGCGCTGTCGAGTGCAACGCCGCCGCCCGATTGGGTTGCGAAACCGTAAACCATCGACAATCCGAGGCCGGAGCCTTTGCCGATGTCCTTCGTCGTGTAAAACGGCTCGAACGCCCGCGCCATGATTTCGGGCGTCATGCCGTCGCCGCTGTCGCGCACCGCGATCGCGACATAGCCGCCGGGCGCGACATCGATTTCGGACGGCAGGTCCGCCGGTCCGACGTTTCTCGCCGCAATCGCAAGGCTGCCGCCGCGCGGCATCGCATCGCGGGCATTGACCACAAGGTTGAGGATTGCGGACTGGAACTGCGCCGGATCGATCTTGCAAGGCTGCAGCGCGGCCGCCGCGTCGACCGTCACCTCGACCGTCCCGCCCGCGGCATGGCGCAGCAGCATCTCCATCTCGGCCAGCAGCGCCGCGACATCCGCGACGACCGGCCGCAGCGGCTGGCGCCGGGCGAAGAACAGCAACTGCTGCGTCAACTCGGCGCCGCGGCCGGCGGCGTGCAGGGCCGAATCGGCGAGAAGCGGGACACGGGGGCTCTCGGGATCGCGGCGGATGATTTCCAGCGAACCGATGACCGCCGTCAGCAGGTTGTTGAAATCGTGCGCCACGCCGCCGGTCAGCTGCCCGATCGCCTCCATCTTCTGGGCGCGCACCAGGGCTGCTTCGGCACGCTCGCGGTCGGCGATCTGCGCGCGCAACGCCCGGTTAACCGCTTCGAGCTCGGCGGTGCGTTCGGCGACGCGCTGTTCGAGCAACTCGCTCTGGCGTCGCGCGTCGTCGATATCGACCGACATGCCGAGCCATGTGAGCGGGCCGTCGTCGCAGTGCAGCGGGCGCATGCGCACCGCGTGCCAGCGCCACGCGCCATCCTGCCGTCGGACACGCGCGTCGAACGCATATTCGCTGCCGGCCGCGACCCCGGCGTCGCGCATCGCGCGGACCGCCGGCAGGTCGTCGGGGTGGAACAGCGCGCGGCGGCCTTCGAGGTCGGGGAACGGCTTGCCGAAATAGGCGACGAACTGGGCATTCCAGTACGTCATCGTGCCCGCGGCATCGAGCAGGAAGGCGATATGCGGCAGGGTTTCGAGGATCGTGCGAAACCGCTCTTCGCTGTGGCGCAGCGCCGCCTCGGCCGCCTTGTGCGCGGTGATGTCCTGGGCCACGCCGACGACGCGTATCGGCCTGCCCGCCGCATCGTAATGGACGGTGCCATGATCGGCGAGCCAGCGCCACGTGCCGTCAGGGTTGCGGGCGCGATATTCGGCCTGGTAGCGGCCATCACCGGCGATCGCTGCCTCGAACGCGGCACGGACCCGCGGCGCATCCTGCGGATGCAGCGCGGCGCGCAGCGTTTCCAAGTCCTGGCACGGCTCCGCGAGGCTGTGGGCCGCGGAATAGACGGTCACCGTCGCCTCGCCTGGGATGCGCTCCCACGCGGTCATTTTGCCGGCCGCGATGGCCAGCCGCAGCCGTTCGTCGCGCTCGGCGAGCGCCGCCTCGGCGCGCCGCCGCTCCGAAATGTCGCGTCCGACGCCGACCCGCACCCGTTGCCCGTTCAGCGTGAAATCGCGCGCCGCATACTCGATCGGGAAGCGGCTGCCGTCACGCCGAATGCCGGTGATCTCAACCAGGAGCGCATCGCCGGCCAGCGCGCGTTCGGCGATGCCGGCCAGATCTTCGAGCGAGATCAGTTCGGCCAGCTTCAGCACGCTGCCGCCGATCAGTTCCTCGGGTGCGTAGCCGAAGGCGCGGGCGAGGCGATCGTTGACGTGCAGGATCGTCTCGAAATCATGGACGAGGATGCCGTCGAGCGTCGCCTCGGCGAACAGCCGCCAGCGCGCCTCGCTGTCGCGCAGCGCCGCGACCTCCTCCGCCAACTCCGCGATCCGCGCGTTGAGCGCAGCGACCGCCGGCGCGTGCGGCGACACGACAGGCAACTCTGAGAGCCGATCCCCGCCGCCCGGGCCGGAGTGCTCAGTGGCGCTGGCGGGCGGTCGCGGCCGGCGTCGCCGCCATCCTCTCGGTGACCCGGTCGGGACGGGTGAAGGCGAGATATTCGGCCGCGAACTCGGGCGGCAGCACCTCGACCATCGTCTCGTTTTCGAGCCACACCTCGATCACGTGGAACGGCCCGCGGTCGCACGTAAAGCACTGCCAGCCTTCCCGCTTGGCGACCCGTTCGACGCTCGCCGCGTCGGTCCCGACACTCAGCGCGAAATGGGTCGGCGTGTAGCCCTGCGGCTCGGGCAGCTTGACAAAGCCGCCGCCGACCTCGCCGCCCGGGTGCAGTTCGGTGCCGGCCGGATGGACCTCGACGCCGGAGCCGTGGTCATCGAGCTGCAGCGCAAAAAAACTGCCGGGATTGGGCGAGAACGGCACCGCCTTGCCGCCCATCAACTCAGCCAGCACATCGGCCACGTGTTTGGGGTCGCGCGCCGAAATCGACAGATGGTGAATCATTGTGTTCTCCCGCTGAACCCTGCCGCGACGATACCACAACCGGCCACCGCGCGTCTCACTGTGCGGCGGTCTCGAGGGCGGGCGCCGCGACGGGTTCGAGCGCGCCGGCGATCACGTCTTCGACGCGCTCGGCCCAAATGAAGCGCAGCCTGTCGCGCGCCGCCCCGGGAATTTCCTCGTAATCCCTCTCGTTGCGCGCCGGCAGGATGACCGTCTGCAGGCCGGCCCGCGCCGCGGCGATGACCTTTTCCTTGATGCCGCCGACCGGCAGCACGAGGCCGCGCAGGCTGATCTCGCCGGTCATCGCGGTGTCCTTCCTGACGGTGCGGCCGGTCAACAGCGAGACCAGCGCGGTGAACATCGCGACGCCGGCCGACGGGCCGTCCTTCGGGATCGCGCCGGCCGGCACGTGAATGTGGATGTCGCTGCCGTCGAACAGCTTCGGATCGATGCCGAGGGCCTCGGCGTGGCTCTTGACCAGCGACAGTGCCGCCTGCGCGCTCTCTCGCATGACCTCGCCCAATTGCCCGGTCAGGATGAGGCCGCCCCTGCCGGGGATGCGGGTCGCCTCGATGAACAGGATGTCGCCGCCGACCGGCGTCCAGGCGAGGCCGGTCGCAACGCCCGGCACGCTGGTGCGCATCGCCAGCTCGCCCTCGAAGCGGCGCGGGCCGAGGATGTCGTGCAGGTCGCTGTCCGCTATGTGCACCTTCGCGGCGCTGCCCTCGGCGATCTTCATCGCGGCGCTGCGCAGCGTCGAGCCGATCTCGCGCTCGAGGTTGCGGACGCCCGCTTCGCGCGTGTAATCGCGGATGATCGCATGGATCGCATCGTCGCC
>DATJUL010000231.1:0-2541 GCA_035502295.1 Allostellaceae bacterium
GCCGATCTCGGCGGCGTGCACCGCATCGGCCGGGTGCAGGATGCCCTTGACGATCAGCTTGCGCGGAAAGAGGCGGCGGTAGCGTTCGAGGTCCTTCCAGGTCTGGGCGTGCGCCGGCACCTGGGCGCGGTTGAACTGCACTGTGTCCTCCGGCGTGGCATCGGCGCCGGCATAGGGCAGCCAGTTTTCCAAGGCCGGCGTGCCGCCGCGGCGGATGTATTCGGCGACCCAGCCGGGATGCGTCAGCGCCTCCGCCAGCAGCGCGGGTTTCAGCGACAGCGCCGCCTTCATCCAATTGCCGCGGATATTGGCGAAGCCGTTCCTGATGTTGCGCTCGCGCTTCGAATGGACCGGCACATCGACGGTCAGTACCAGCGCCGCGAGGCCGGCATCGGCGACGCGGCGGACGAGATCGTCGGAAATCGCGCCGTCTTTCGCGGCATAGAGCTGATACCAGGCGTGGTTCGGCGCGACCCGTGCCGCCGCTTCGAGCGAATCGTTGCTGGCGCCGGACATGATGTAGGGGATGTTGGCGTCGGCCGCCGCCTCGGCCAGCATCAGGTCGGCGCCACGTCGATAGAGGCCGGCGCCGCCGGTCGGCGAGATGCCGAATGGGCTGTTGTATTTATGGCCGAAAATCGTCTGTGACTGGTCGCGCACCGACACATCGACAAGATAGCGCGGCAGCAGATGATGCTTGTGGAAGGCCGCCCGGTTGCGCTCCAGCCCGCGCTCGTCTTCGAGGCCGCCTTCGATGAAATCGAACGCGACCTTGGGCAGCCGGCGCTTCGCCAGCTTGTGCAGGTCTTCGATATTGACGGCGTCGTTCACTCTCATGGGCTCCGCTCCGCGGCCGCATCGCCTTGTTCCATTGTTAATTTGGCGCAATCGACCGCCGCCCGACAATCTTTTATGCAACCGCTCCGAGGGACAGGAGGTCGAGCCGCCGCGCGTGCACGGCGCTATCGACGCGTTTGCCGCGCCGTTGGGCATCGCCGGCTTTCACGCCGGTCGATCCCTTTGTCTGGAAGGATGTGTCGAAGTCGCGAACCGATCCGCTCTTCATCGAGTGCACGGCGCGCTAGCGGTGAGATCGCCCGCACCCTCGCCTCGAGCGCGACACGCCCGCTTATCGAGCGCGACACCAAGGTACGCCGACCCAAAGTACGTAAAGGACAATTCCCCGCTGGGTCGAATTGCATCGACCCAGAGCAGCTGCGCCCAGCGTAAACAGCGCATTCGCGATCCCGATGACAACCGCGGCTGGTCCGTTAATCCCGAGAGCGGCGAGCATCGTTACGACCGTGCCGGCTCCGGCCGCCCCTACGTTGATATTGGAGGTGATCTGGTTGATTTCGGTATTGTCGAACTCGACAATTACCCCGAACCACGTGACGCGCGTGGTCGCCATCTGAGGGGGAAATCTTCACCTAGCGCAGGAATTCTATTTGTCCGGGATCGATCTCTCCGCTTTTAATCTTGCGGTTGGTTTGATCCAGAGAACGTTTCAGATCGGCAAAAATGACTGGATCGTGTACGCCGATGCTTCGGCCATCTACAGCATCCAAACGGTACGTGCCATCGGCAGCGCGGTGAAGGTGCTCCTGGAACCGTCTGATCGCCGTTTCGTGGCGTTCGCTCCGCTCGGCTTCCCGCATGGTTTTCGTCCTTTAGGGCTTTCGCGGATCCTGCCGTCCGCTGCGAGCGTCGACCATGTGCATTTGGACAAATGGGTCGCGCCTCCGGGCTCGGTCCAGCGCTTCCTGAGCCTTCGCAAGCTCGGCTGGCGGCAGCACCTGCGGGAGCCGGGGTATCAATTTATCGTTTGCCACATCGAGTAACACGAGATTCTCGCGCTATAAGGTATAAATTTCGCACCTATTTCGCGTCGGCGGCCGCCTCGTAGGTCTTCAGCGCCTTGTCGGTCGCCGCCTCGATTTCGAGCAGTTTGACGCCATACCCCCACAGCCAGGAGGCGTAACGCAGCACCGAGCGGCAGGTCTTCTCGTCGAGCAGCACGCCGTCATGCACGAAATGGCCGAGGATCAGGCAACGGTCGCCCTTCAGATCGACGTCGAGCACCTGCACGTCGGGCTCGCGCCGCGACAGATCGTATTGCCGCGCCAGCGCGCTGCGGATTTTGCGGTAGCCGACCTCGTCATGGATCGCGTCGA
The DNA here is from genome assembly GCA_035502295.1 of Allostellaceae bacterium. GTDB lineage: Bacteria > Pseudomonadota > Alphaproteobacteria > ATCC43930 > CGMCC-115725 > DATARH01. Next base: position 2,175 of record DATJUL010000231.1, read on the forward strand.
CGCGCAGGACCGGCTTGCTGGCGTCGTCGGCGACCTGGAACAGGCGGAAATCGCGGATCACCTTGGGGCTGAGATATTGCAGCACGAAACTCTCGTCGCGGTAATTGGCCCAGGCGTCGCGCAGCACGCGATAGGGGTCGCCGCAGCCGGCGATGTCCGGGAAGAACGCGCGGTCCTCGTCCTTCGGCTCTTCGCAGATACGCTTGATATCGCTCATCATCGCGAAGCCGAGCGCATAGGGGTTGAGCCCCGAAAAGCGCGGGTCGTCGAACCCCGGCTGGAACACGACGCTCGAATGCGAATGGAGGAATTCCAGCATCGAGCCCTCGGTGACCAGGCCCTTGTCGTGCAGCCGGTTCATGATCTC
>DATJUL010000232.1:0-2791 GCA_035502295.1 Allostellaceae bacterium
CGGCTTCGACCAGATGGCCGCCGCGGCCGGCATTGACGAGGCCGGCGCCGCGCGGCAATTGCGCAAAGGTGCGGGCGTTGAGGATGCCTGCGGTCTCCCGCGTCAGCGGCAGCAGGCAGACGAGAATTTCGCTTCGTACCAACAACGCGTCGAGGCCGGCGGGGCCGGCGCAGGTCGCAAAGCCGGCGACCGTTTTGGCGCTGCGGCTCCAGCCGGTAACCGAAAAGCCGAGCGCCTTGAGCATGCCACCGGCCGCCTGCCCGATCGTGCCGAACCCCAGGATACCGACCGGCCGCTCCGCGGCGTTTTTCTGCGGCTGCTCCCGCCATTCACGGGCGCGCTGCTGCGCCAGGTAGTCGAGGTCATGGCGGTGCAGCCGCAGCACGCCGAGCGCGACAAACTCGCTCATCGCAGCCGACAGATAGGGATCGACGAGCCGGACCACGGGGACGCCGCGCGGCAGTTGCCGGTCGCCGAACAGGTGATCGACGCCGGCGCCCAGGGACAGGATCAGCCGGAGGTTCGGCAGCGACGCCAGAAGCCCCGGCGGCGGCCGCCACACGATCGCGTAGTCGATCGCGGCGGGGTCGCCCAACGCGGGCCAGACGCGGAACTCGCGCTCGGGCATCAGGCGCGCGGTTTCGGCCTGCCAGTGCGCTGCTGAATCGACGGGCGACGAAAACAGGATCGCCATGCTCCACCGCTATTTCGCGTCGCCGAACATCGGGAAGATCACGCGATCGCCAGGCTTGATGGCGAGCCGCGCGGCGGTGCCGCCGTTGAGTTCGATGACGGCGCGCACCGGCGCGGCGGCCGCGATCGGCTCCAACGAGAGGGGTATCGCGCGCTGATCGATGTTGACGATGCGCCCCTTGGCATCGACGAACAGCATGTCGAGCGGGATCAGCGTGTTCTTCATCCACATCGCCGCCATTTGCGGCGTGCCGAAATCGAAGATCATGCCGGCGTTCGCCGCGAGGTGCCGGCGGAACATCAGTCCCTGCTCCAGTTGCGCCGGCGTCGTCGCGACCTCGACGGCGAATTTGTGCCGGCCGCTCGCGGTCACGATCGTCAGCGAGGATTTCGGGAAATGCTGCAGCTGCGACCACGCCGGCGCGGCCGGCAGCGCCGCCCACAGCAGGGCAAGCAGCAGAATGCGGCGGCAAAGGACAGACGCTGGCGACATGCGAACTCCGGATGCAGCGGCTCGCTATGCCGTACCGGTGTCGGTCCCGGCGGCGAGCTCGGCCTGGGCGGCGGCGAGCCGGGCGATCGGCACGCGATAGGGCGAGCATGACACGTAATCGAGGCCCAATTCGTGGCAGAAATGGATCGAGGCCGGGTCGCCGCCGTGCTCGCCGCAGATGCCGAGCTTGATCGTCGGCCGGGCGGCGCGGCCGCGCGCGGCGGCGATCTTGATCATCTCGCCGACCCCTTCGGTGTCGAGCGAGACGAACGGATCGTGCGCGAGGATGCCGGCCTTCTGGTAGGCACCAACAAAGCCGACGGAATCATCGCGCGAAATGCCGTAGACGGTCTGCGTCAGATCGTTCGTGCCGAAGCTGAAGAACTCGGCCGATCGCGCGATGTCGCCCGCCAGCAGCGCGGCGCGCGGCAATTCGACCATCGTGCCGACGAGATAGGGGATTTCGACCCTGGCGCGCTTCATGACCTCGTGCGCGACGCGGTCGACGAGCACTTTCAGGATGTCGAGTTCGCGCCTTGTCGCGATCAGCGGCATCATGATCTCCGGCTCGACCTTGCCGCCCGTTTCGCTGATGATTGCGGCCGCGGCCTCGAAGATCGCGACGGCCTGGGTCTCGTAGATTTCCGGATAGGTGATGCCGAGCCGGCAGCCGCGGTGGCCGAGCATCGGGTTGGTTTCGTGCAGCGCCTGGGCGCGGTGGCGCACCTCGGCCACGGTTTTGCCGGTCAGCCGCGCCATCTCGTCGAATTCCGCGTCGGTCTTCGGCAGGAATTCGTGGAGCGGTGGATCGAGGAGCCGGATCGTCACCGGCAGCCCTTGCATAATGCGAAAGATCTCGGTGAAGTCGGCGCGCTGCATCGGCAACAGCTTGGCGAGCGCGGCGCGGCGCCCCTTCTCCTCATCGGCCATGATCATCTGGCGCATCGCGCCGATGCGGTCGGCCTCGAAAAACATGTGCTCGGTGCGCGCCAGGCCGATCCCCTCGGCGCCGAAATCGCGCGCGGCTTGCGCGTCGATCGGGGTTTCGGCATTGGCCCGTACCTTCAATTTGCGCACCCCGTCGGCCCAGCCCATCAGCGTCGCGAAGTCGCCCGAGAGTTGCGGCTGGATCGTCGGCACTTCGCCCTGCATGACCTCGCCGGTCGAGCCGTTCAGCGTGATCAGATCGCCCGCATGCAAGAGATGGTTGCGCACGCTCATCGTCTGCGCGGCGTAGTCGATGCGCAGATCGCCGGCGCCGGAGACGCACGGCCGCCCCATGCCGCGCGCGACGACGGCGGCGTGGCTCGTCATGCCGCCGCGCGTCGTCAGGATGCCGCGGGCGGCATGCATGCCGTGGATGTCCTCGGGGCTGGTTTCGACCCGCACGAGGATGACCGCTTCGCCGTTGGCGGCCGCTGTCTCGGCCGCGTCGGCGGAAAACACGATCTTGCCGGACGCGGCGCCGGGCGAGGCTGGCAGCCCGCGCGCCAACACCGCCGCCTTGGCCGCCGGATCGAGCGTCGGGTGCAGCAGTTGTTCGAGCGAATCCGGCTCGATACGGCGGATCGCGTCGGCGCGGCCGATGCGGCCCTCGTCGACCAG
>DATJUL010000233.1:0-5473 GCA_035502295.1 Allostellaceae bacterium
ATTGCCGTAGATCAAGAGTTTCAGGTTCTTGGTGCGCTGCGCCGCCGAGGCGGCCAGCAGATTGGGGCTGTTCATCAGGCCATAGGGCGAGCAGTGGTGCTCGTTGAAGCCGACCCCGTCATAACCGAAGCGGTCGAGCGCTTCCCACGCGTCGAGATGCTCCTCGTAGGTGCGCATCGCGGTGTCGCGATCGAAATGGCGCTTGGGCAATGGGTAGGGCAATTCCTGCGAGCCGGCCGCCTTCAGGTGGTCGAGATTGGCGTCGTAGGCCAGCAGATCGAAAACAAAAACTTTCATGATGTCAGCTCCGTAATCGCCAGATGCGGGAGTCGCCCGGCGCGCGCCTTCAAGAGCGCCGTCGCGATGGCGGCGATGATAGCGAACAGGCAGGCGCTGAGGAAAATATGCGTCGGCGCGACGCCGATCCTCAACAGCCAGCCGCCGAGCAGCGGCGCGGCGATGCCGCCGAGCCGCCCGACGCCCAAGGCCCAGCCGATGCCGCTGCCGCGCATGCGCGCGGGGTAAAGCGCGCCGCAGGTCGCGTTGGCACCGGTCTGGCTGCCGACCGTCGTCATGCCCGCGAAGAAGATGACCGCCAGCAGGATTGCGTATGGCATCGCGACGAGCGCGATCACCGCGATGAAACCGGCGCCGGCCAGGTAGTGCACGGCCAATGCCCGCTGCGGCCCGAAGCGGTCGATCGCGACGCCGAGATAGACGACGGCGAAGATCGCGCCCAAATCCCGCAGCGTCGAGGCGAATACCGCGCCGGCCGGCGTCATGCCGATCAGATGCAGCACTTCCGGCAGCCAGAAGCCGAACAGGTAAAGGTTCAACAAGGAGCAGAAAAAGATGATCCACAGCAGAATTGTCGACAGCGCGTAGCCCTCGCTGAACAGCATCGCGATCGGGTTGCCGCGGGCGACATCGACCGCATCGGGATGGAGCTGCGCCGAGTCGATGTCGAGGCGCTGGAGCAGCGCCGCCTGGCGCGGCGTCAATTGGCCCTTGTGCGCCAGAAAGCGCGGCGATTCCGGCATGAGGATCGCCATGAACACGAGCAGCACGAGCGGGAACGCGCCGCCGATGATGAAAATGATCGGCCAGTGGAAGCCCTGGTGCAGCAACAGCGCAACGATCTGGCCGCCGACAAAGCTGCCGGCCGGCGCGCCGGTAAACGTCACGACGATCATCGTCGCGCGCAGCCGCTGCGGCGTGTAGTCGCCGGTCAAGGCCACGGTGCCGGCAAACGCGCCGGCAATGCCGATCCCGGTGAAAAAGCGCAGCGTCGCCAAGACGCCGATCGAGCCGCTGGCGGCGGTGGCGAGCGAGGCGAACCCGAACACCACCATGCTGGCCATCAAGAGCGGCTTGCGGCCGAGCCGGTCGGCGACCGGGCCTGCGATCAGCGCGCCGATCAGGATACCGACGTTCGACATCGCAAAGGCCAGCGCGAAGACCGGCGGCGGCAGATGCCAAGCGTGGGTCAGCGACGGCACCGACCAGCCGATCGCGCCGATGTCGTAGCCGTCGCACATCTGGATCAGAAAGCAGATCGCCACGACGGCGATCTGCAGGCTGCCGATCCGCTGGTTTTCCAGCGCGTGCTCGACCGCGGACGAAGGTGCTTGCACTCCACTCTCCCATTCGACCCGTCCGCGCCGCGGCGCGCGGACCGCAACTTCAGGAAGCAGCTTCCGTTGCCGCGACCGACGCGGCGCGTTTGGCGCCCAATCCCAACAGCGCGGTGCACACCGCCGCGATCAGCGCGAAGACAAGGGCGCTGAGGAAAACCTCGCGGGGCGGCAGCCCGCGCGACAGCAGATAACCGCCGAGCGGCGCCGCCGCGATGCCGCCGAGCCGGCCGACGCCCAAGGCCCAGCCGATGCCGCTGGTGCGCATGCGTGCCGGATAGATCGCGCCGCAGGTCGCGTTGGAGCCGGTCTGGCTGCCGATGACTGCCGCGCCGGACAGAAAGACGATCAGCAGCAGTACCAGATACGGCATCGCGGCCAAGGCCAGCAGCGCGATGAAGATGAGGCCGACCGCGAAATTTGCCGCCAACGCGCGCTGCGGGCCGAACTTGTCGATCAGATATCCGAGGTAGAACACCGCGCAGATCGCGCCCAGCGTGTGCAGGCTCGTCGCAAACACCGCCTGCGCCGGCGTCATGCCGGTCAGGTGCAGGATCTCCGGCAGCCAGAACACGAACAGGAACAGGTTCATCAGGCTGCAGAAGAAGATGATCCACAACAGGATCGTGCGCAGCGCATAGCCCTCGCCGAACAGCATTGCAATCGGGTTGCCGACCGGCAGATCGACGGCGTGCGCGACGCCGATGTGGGCGATGTCGAGCCGCTGCAACAGCGCCCGATGGCGCGGCGCGAGATCGGTCTTGGCGGCCAGGAAGCGCGGCGATTCCGGCAGCCAGATCGCCATGACCGCGACCAGAACGAGCGGGAAGACGCCGCCGATGACGAAGATGATCGGCCAATTGAACCCGAGATGCAGCAGGTACGAGACAACGAGGCCGCCGACAAAACCGCCGAGCGGCGCGCCGGTAAACGTCACCATGATCAAGGTCGCGCGCAGCCGCGCCGGCGAATAGTCGCCGGTCAGCGCGGTCGTGCCGGCAAACCCGCCGGCGATGCCGGCGCCGGTGAAAAAGCGCGTTGTCGCCAGAAACGCGAGCGATGTCGAGAAGGCGCTGGCCAGCGAGGCGATGCCGAAGATCGCGATGCTGACCATCAGCAGCGGCTTCCGGCCGAAACGGTCGCCGATCGGCCCGGCCAGGAGCGCGCCGACCAGCACCCCGATATTCGACCACATGAACGCCAAGGCAAAGGCTCGCGGCGCCATGTGCCAGACATGGGTCAATTGCGGCACCGACCAGCCGATCGAGCCGACATCATAGCCGTCGCACATCTGCACCAACGTGCAGATCACGATGACCCGCAACTGCAAGCCGCCGAGCCGCTGGTTCTCCAGCGCATGTTCGGCCCTCGACACCACCGCCTCCGCCATTACCCACTCCCCATGCGTATTGTGTTGCCGCGGCTGTGTTGGAAGGCCGCGGCTCTTGTCTTTCCACTGTGTTGCATTTCAGCGCCGGGTGCGCAAGCCTCCGATCGCCGCATCCGGTCCCGGAACCCTGCGATGACCCAGCGCCCGCCCGCCGAAATCGGCATGTCATTGGACGAGGTCGACACCCCGGCGCTCGTCATCGATCTCGACGCGTTCGAACGCAACCTGCGCCGCCTCGCCGATCGCGTGCGCGATACCGGCGTGCGTCTGCGGCCGCACGCCAAGACGCACAAATGCCCGGTCATCGCGCTGATGCAGATCGAGCGGGGCGCGGTCGGGGTGTGCGTGCAGAAGGTCGGCGAGGCCGAGGCGATGGTCTATGGCGGCGTGCGCGACGTCCTCGTCACCAACGAGATCGTCGGCCGCCCGAAGCTGCGCCGGCTCATGGCGCTCGCGCATACGGCACGGGTCGGCGTGTGCGTCGATGATGCGCAGCAGATCGCCGATCTCGACGCCGCCGCGGCCGAGGCCGGCGTCGAGCGCCTCTCGGTCCTGGTCGAGATCAACATGGGCGGCAACCGCTGCGGCGTCGAACCGGGCGCTCCGGCGCTCGACCTCGCGCGCCATATCGCGGCCAGCCGGCATCTGTCATTCGCCGGTCTACAGGCCTATCACGGCTCGGCCCAGCACCTGCGCGGCTGGGCGGAGCGCCAACAGGCGATCGCCGGCGCCGCGCAGCAGGCCGCGGCGACGCGCGACCTGTTGGCCGCCGACGGGATTCCCTGCGACAATATCACCGGTGCCGGCACCGGCACGTTCGAATTCGAGGCGGGGAGCGGCATCTATACCGAACTGCAATGCGGCTCCTATATCTTCATGGACGCCGATTACGGCCGCAACCTCGATGCGGACGGCGCGCCGTCCCGCGCCTTCGAGCCGTCGCTGTTCGTCTGGGCGACGGTCATGAGCCGGCCGGCCGAGAGCCGCGCGATCGTCGATGCGGGCCTGAAGGCCTTGGCCTTCGATTCCGGCCCGCCGCTCGTGTGGGACGAACCGGCGGCGACCTACGAGCGCGCCTCCGACGAGCACGGCCGGCTCGCCGTCGCGGCGGCGACCAACCGCCTGAAGCTCGGCGACAAATTGAAGCTCATGCCCGGCCACTGCGACCCGACCGTCAACCTCTACGACTGGTATGTCGCGGTCCGCGGCGAGCGCGTCGAAGCCCTGTGGCCGATCACCGCCCGCGGCGCGGTTTATTGATCCGGAACGGAGGGCGACGATGCTCGAACTGCGACAGCTTCATCCGACGCTCGCGCGCGAAGTCGTCGGCCTCAGGTTGTGGGAGCCGCTCGACGACCGGACGGTCGCCGAGCTGCGCGCGCTTTATGCGCAATACGGCGTCTTGGTGTTTCGCCGGCAGGCGCTGAGCGAAGCCGAGCTGGCGGCGTTCGGCGCGTTGTTCGGGGCGCTGGAGCGCACCGTGCGCGCCGATTGGGCCTCGCCCGCGACGCCCGAGGTGACGGTATTATCCAACCTGAAGGACGGGACCGGCCGGCCGATCGGCGGCCTCGGCGACGGCGAATTGGAGTGGCACTCCGACCAGTCGTACATGCGGGAGCCGGCGACCGGCGCGGCGCTCCATGCGCTCGAACTGCCGGCCGCAGGCGGCGCGACGTCCTGGGTCGATCTGCGCGCCGCCCATGCCGGCCTCCCGCGCCGGCTGCGCGCGGCGGTTGCCGGCAAACGCGGCATCTTCGATTACACAAAGCGGCTCGCCGGCTACGGCCGCGACGCCGACCGGCAGTTGTCCGACGAGGCGCGGCGCCTGACGCCGCCGGTCACGCACGCGCTGGTGCGCGCCCACCCGGAGACCGGCGAACGCTCGCTCTATCTCGATCAGACGACGACGGTCGGCATCGACTACATGGACACCGCCTCGGGCCTGGCGCTGCTCGACGAGGTTTACGCCAGCGCGACACGCGACGAGTTTGTTTACGCCCACGAGTGGCAGGTCGGCGATGTCGTGCTGTGGGACAACGGTTTGACGATGCACCGCCGCACCGCCTTCGACCCGGCCGCGCGGCGCCTGATGAAGCGGCTGACGATGCGGCTCGACCGCCATCGCCACGTCATGCCCGACGGCAGGCTCGCCCAGTCCGAGATCGGCATGCCGATCTGAGCGGCCGGAACAGGCCGGGCGGGTTGACGCGGCGGCGGCTTCGGTCGATCGTGGCGGCAAATCCTTGTGGAGGGCCGCCATGAAGGTCGGGATCGCGCTCAACATGCTGTGCCAGCCGGGCCGCTCGGACGCCTCGGTCGTCGGCGAGCACCTGGCCTTGGGCGACCTCGCCGAGCCGCTCGGCTTCGATTCGCTGTTTGCGCTGGAGCACCATTTCACCGGCTATGCGATGTCGCCGGCGCCGACGCAATTGCTCGCCTATTTCGCCGG
>DATJUL010000234.1:0-8630 GCA_035502295.1 Allostellaceae bacterium
GACAAGGACATCGCCGTAACGATCGACGATGAGGCCGGGCAGCCCGTCGGCCTCGGCATGCGCCAGTCGATAATACGGCCGGTCATACAGACGCTCGCGGAGCTTCAGCGCGCGGTCGAGCCGCCGGGCGAAAAACCGGCCGCCGATCTCGCGGCCGGCATCGCGATCGAACAGCCGCGCCGCGATCAGCGTGTGCGGGTTGAAGCTCGCAACGCCGAGCGGCCGCTCGTCCGCGCGACGCAGGGTGACGAGCGTGCCCGGCGCCAATGCCTTCGCCGCTTCATCCATGCGGATTTCGTTCGAATAGAGCCACGGGTGGCCGTGCTCGAGGCGACGGTGGCCGCCGGGCGCCAGCGTCACGACCGGGCGCCGCGCCGGGTCGTCGGCGACTTCTGTCGCGGCCTGCGCGCGTTCTGCCGTATCCGGCAATCTGCCTCTCCTGGGCTCGGCATGGACGACCATGCCCCTGTCGCCCTATCATCGCACCAAAGCCGGACGAGGAGGAAACCCATGCGCCACAGCACCGACCACATCCTGACCAGCCATGTCGGCAGCCTGCCGCGGCCGGACGATTTGATCGCTGCCAACCAGGCGCGCGAAAGCGGCGCCATCGATCCCGCCCGGTTCGAACAGACGCTGAGTAAGGCGGTGCTCGATGTCGTGCGCCATCAGAAGGAACTCGGCATCGATGTGCCGGGCGACGGCGAATTCGGCAAGTCGATGGCGCAGCGCGTCAACTACGGCTCGTGGTGGCGCTATTCCTGGATGCGGCTCGGCGGCATCGAACTCGGCACGCAGTCGCTCTACGACATGGAGGCGCGCCGCTCGACGCCCGGCCATGTCGTGCTGACCAGCTTTGGCGACCGGCGCGACCGCTCGATGTTTTCGGCCGCCTATAACGACCCCGAATCCGGCATCACGACCGGCTCCGGCGCGCGGCCGGCGACGCCGATCTGCACCGGCCCCTTGACCTATGCCGGCGGCGACATGATCCGCGCCGACATCGCCAATTTCACGGCGGCGCTGCGGGCGGCCGGCATCGAAGAAGGTTTTATGACCGCGGTCGCGCCGGCGAGCTGCGCCCGCATCGGCAACACCCATTACAAGAGTGACGAGGAGTTTCTCTTTGCCTGCGCCGAGGCGATGCGCGAGGAATACAAGGCGATCGTCGACGCCGGCATCGTGCTGCAGCTCGACGATCCGTGCCTTGCCGAGGGGTGGGACCAGGTCAATCCCGAGCCGTCGGTCGCCGACTACCGGAAGCTCGTCGCGACCTGGATCGACGCCCTCAACCATGCGATCGCCGGCCTGCCGGCCGAGCGCATCCGCCTGCATCTGTGCTGGGGAAGCTGGCACGGCCCGCACGTCACCGACATCGCGATCCGCGACATCCTCGAGCCGGTGCTGAAAGCCAAGGTCGGCGCGATCTCGTTCGAGGCCGGCAATGTCCGCCACGAGCACGAGTGGAAGGCGTGGCAGGAGGTGAAACTGCCCGACGGCATGGTCATGCTGCCCGGCGTCGTCAGCCACGCGACCAACGTCATCGAGCACCCCGAACTGGTCGCCGACCGCATCTGCCGGTTTGCCGACATTGTCGGCCGCGAGCGGGTCATCGGCTCGACCGATTGCGGCCTCGGCGGCCGCATCCATCCGCAGCTCGCCTGGGCCAAGCTGGAAGCGCTGGCACAAGGCGCGGCGCTCGCGACCAAGCGCCTGTGGCGCTGAGGCCATTCGCCAGGCCGGTTGGCGCGCGTTCCGCGCCGGCATCCGGCGTCCGCACGCTTCTTGCCCGTGAATGCAGCAGCGCCTACATTCCAGGGGCGGCCGGGGAAGCCGTTAACTCCCCCGGCGCCCTGTCTCTACAGGCGGAGACGAACCTTAAGGTGGATTCGTCCCCATCTGAAGGACAGGAAGAGATGGATTTTCATCCCTCTCTCCCTGGTTAGCCGCGGGGGCCCATTCCCCGCGGCGTCAGGAATGTAGCAGATGACTATAGCAGCCAGGGGTTGATGAGCGGGATGCGCGCGCCCGCGAAGTCGGCGGTGTTGCGCGTCACGATCGTCTTGCGGTGCACGATGGCGGTCGCCGCGATCAGCGCATCCGCCATCGCTCGCGGCCGCTCGGCGGCAAGGCGGCCCCATTCGAGGGCGATGTCGTCGGTCACCGGCAGGATTCTGTCGGCGTGGTCCTGCCGCAGCTCTTCGAGCCATTGCCGCAGCGGGGCGGCGGCGCGCGCGTCCGTCCGCTGCTTCAGTTCGATGCCTTTCATGATCTCGCCGAGCGTGATGACGCTCGGATAGAGCGTCTCCGGATCGATCGACCGCAGCCAATTGCGCGCCTCCGCAGTGCCGCGCCGCGCTTCCGAGAGGACATTCGTATCGACCAGGTACATCACAGACTGACATCGCGGCCGGTGTCGCGCGGACGCTCATTGATGGCATCGACAACATCATCCGGCCACGACGGCCCGTCGAGGATGTGATCGACGATCGATCGACGCGGTCGGGTCAGTTTGACGAATTCTTCCTCCGAGACCACGACGACCGCACGCGCTCCTCTCACCGTGACACGCTGCGGCCCCTGCTCGCGTGCCCGCTTGACGACTTCGCTGAACCGCGCCTTCGCCTCCTGCAATTGCCAGCGTGCGCCGGCGAGCGGGATTTTCCAGCTTGTCATAAACTCTCCATAACGACCGATCTGACTAGATGAGTAACATGCCCACAAGAAGCAAGCTGGTATATGTCCGGCTCACGGGATGCACTCGTTCGCGGACCCATCCCCGCGCCGCGCCGCGACCGCGGCATTGCCCTTTCCGGGGGCATCGCGTACCAATGCGGTGCGCCGCTCCCTGATGCCTGCCAGCGTCCCGATGTCGCTTGCTGCCGACGCCGCGGCGCCCCATTTCGAGGAAAACGCCGATGCTGATCTCGCCGGCCTATGCGCAAGGAACGGGTTTGACGGGCATGATGGATCAGAACACGATGCTCCAGTTTCTGCCGCTGGTGCTGATTTTCGTCGTCTTCTATTTCCTGCTCATTCGGCCGCAGCAGACGAAGCAGAAGCAGCACAAAACGATGCTCGAGGCGCTGCGGCGCGGCGACCGGGTGGTGACCGGCGGCGGCATCCTCGCGACGGTGGCGCGCGTTGTGAACCCGGACGAGGTCGAGCTCGATCTCGCGCCGAATGTGCGCGTCAAAGTCCTGCGCAGCACGATCACCAGCGTGGTCTCGAAGCCCGATCCCGCCGCCGCGCGCGAAGCGGCCAAGGACAAGGACCGCGAGAAAGACAAGGATGCGGCGCGCGAGCGGCCCAAGGAAGTCGCCCGCACCCAGGCCGACAAGGTGTGATCCGGCAGGTCTGACCGTTCATGCTGTATTTCGCCAACTGGAAGGTATTATTGATCGCCGCGATCTGCGCGCTCGGTGTCCTGCTCAGCATTCCCAACCTGTTCAGCGCCAAAGACCTCGCCGGCCTGCCGAGCTATATCCCGCACAAGCAGGTGGCGTTGGGCCTCGATCTGCGCGGCGGCTCTTATCTCTTGTTGGAGGTCGACGTCGCGGCGGCCCAGAAGGAGCGCCTCAACAGCCTCGTCGAGGACGTGCGTAATGCGCTGCGCAATGCGCATATCGGTTATACCGGCCTCGGCGTCGAGGGCGCTGCGATCCGCGTCGCGATCCGCGATCCGGGGCAGATCGAGGACGCCCGTCAGGCGCTCGCGAAGATCGATCCCGACCTCGTGCTGACGATCGGCCCCGACGGTACCTTCACGCTGAAATTCAGCGCGGTCGCGACCGACACGTTCACCCGCCAGGCGCTCGATCAGTCGATTGAGATCATCCGCCGCCGCATCGACGAGACCGGCACGAAAGAACCGACGATCGAGCGGCAGGGTTCAGACCGGATCATGGTCGAGCTGCCCGGCGTCGGCAATCCCGAGCACGTCAAGGAGCTGATCGGGCGCACCGCCAAACTGACCTTTCAGCTCGTCGATACGAGTGTGACGCCCGAGGACGCGCAGCGCGGCCGCCTGCCGCCGGGCGACGAGATCCTGCCGGCACAGCAGAGCAGCATCAGCCGCGGCGGGGCACCGGCCTATGTCGTGCACCGGCGGGTCATGGTGGACGGCGGCATGCTGACCGACGCGGAGGCGACCTTTCAGCAGAACGAGCCGGTCGTCAGCTTCAAGTTCGACGGCGCCGGCGCCGAGCGTTTCGGCGCCGCGACGAGCGCCAATGTCGGCAAGCCGTTCGCCATCGTGCTCGACAACAAGGTGATCAGCGCGCCGATCATCAAGGAGCCGATCCTCGGCGGCCAGGGCATCATCTCCGGCAGTTTCACCGTGCAGTCGGCGAGCGACCTGGCGCTCCTGCTGCGCGCCGGCGCGCTGCCGGCGCCGATCAAAATCCTCGAGGAGCGCACGGTTGGCGCCCAGCTCGGCGCCGATTCGATCCACGACGGCACGGTCGCGTGCGTCGTCGGCGTCGCCCTCGTCGTCGTCTTCATGGTGCTGTTTTACGGCCTGTTCGGCATCTTTGCCGATATCGCGCTGTTCTTCAACCTGTGCCTGATGCTCGCCGCGCTGTCGCTGTTGGGCGCGACATTGACGCTGCCCGGGATTGCCGGCATCGCGCTGACGATGGGCATGGCGGTCGATGCCAACGTGTTGATTTACGAGCGCATCAAGGAAGAGGTGCGCAGCGGCCGCTCGCTCTTGTCCTCGCTGGAGGCCGGCTTCACTCGCGCCTTCGGCACGATCGTCGACAGTCACGTGACGACGCTGGTCGCCGGCATCCTGCTTTACTGGCTGGGATCCGGGCCGATCAAAGGCTTCGCCGTGACGCTCAGCATCGGCGTGTTGACGTCGCTGTTCTCCGCGATCCTGGTGACCCGGCTGCAGATCGTGACCTGGTTTCGCCGCACTCGCCCGAAAATCATTCCACTGGAATAAATGATGCTCATCGTTGCCAGTGTCATTACGAGGAGCGAAGCGACGAAGCAATCCCTCCGGGCGCTTTTCGCTCCATCGGGATTGCTTCGCTGCGCTCGCAATGACGGGCTGCTGGTGAATTTCTTTGACATGATCGAATGGCGATGAGACCGCTGATTGTCATCCGGCGCGTGCCGAAAATAGATTTTATGCGCTGGCGGTTTTTCGGCTTTGCGTTTTCCGTGACGTTGACGGCGCTGACCATTGGCCTGTTCTTCACCCGCGGGCTCAATTACGGCATCGATTTTGTCGGCGGCACGCAGATCGAGGCGCAGACGAAGGGTCCCGCCAATCTCGGCGCAATGCGGGCGAAGATCGACCGCCTGCACCTCGGCCAGGCGTCGCTCCAGCAGTTCGGCAGCCCCGACGACGTGCTGGTCCGCCTGCCGCAGCAGCCGGGCGGCGACACCGCCCAGATGCGAGCGGTCAAGGCGGTGCAGAACGCGCTCGGACCGAACATCCAATATCGCCGCATCGAGGTGGTCGGCCCGACCGTGGGCAGCGAACTGGTCCGCGCCGGCGTGCTCGCCACCGTGCTGGCTCTGGGTGCGATCCTCATCTATGTCTGGTTTCGCTTCGAATGGCAGTTCGGCATCGGTGCGACGATCGCGACGATGCACGACGTGATCACGACGGTCGGGCTGTTCGCGATCTTCCATCTCGAATTCAACCTGACGACATTGGCGGCGATCCTGACCATCGCCGGCTATTCGATCAACGACACGGTCGTCATCTACGACCGTGTGCGCGAAGACCTTCGCAAGCACCGCACGATGCCGTTCTACGAGCTGATCAATCTGGCGCTGAACGAGACTCTGTCGCGCACGATCCTGACCGTCGTGACCGTGGCGCTGGCGGTGTTGTCGTTATTGATCTTCGGCGGCGAAGTTTTGAAAGGTTTCAGCATTGCGATGCTGTGGGGCATCGGCATCGGCACCTATTCCTCGCTCTTCATCGCCGCGCCGGTCGTCTACTACATTCAGCCGAACCGGCGGCAGCTCGCCAAGGAAGCCGGGCGTTCTTCGGCTGCCGCCGCGCGGCACACGGCATCGCGCTGAACCGGCCGCAACGGGGGGCGCGATGGAACTGACGCGGATCATGCAGGCCGGACGCCAAGTCATCGAACGCTACGGCGCCAGCGGCTTTCGCATCAGCGGCACGATCTTTCTCGGACCCGTGCTCGTGTTCCCGGACCGGACGCTCGACTGGCCGGACGCAGAAATCAGCATCGAAGGACTGGCACCGGTCACCGAGCATGGCGACATCGAGTTGCTGCTGCTCGGCCTCGGTCGCCGCATGGCGCCGGTTGCGGCGCAGCTGCGGACCCCTCTCAAGGCCGCCGGCATCGCGCTCGAAGCCATGGACACGGGTGCGGCCTGTCGCACGTATAACCTGTTGATCGCCGAGGACCGGCGCGTTGCGGCGGCGCTGCTGCCGCCGGTGTGAGGACGGTTGTGGCGCAACGGAACCTTTTCGCCGAAAGGGTGTTTTTTTCTCGACAAACCATGAGGCAGGCATGACCGCATTTTCTTCACGCCGGGTGACGGCAGTGGCGCTGGCGGCTGCGTTGGCGCTCGCGCTGGCGCCGGCGTCGCAGGCACGCGACTATCACCGTCATTATTACCGCCATCGCGGCGGCGGGGGCGGCGGTGCGGCGGCCGCGATCGTCGGCGGGCTGGTTGGGCTCGGTGTCGGCGCCGCGATCGCCAGTCAGGGCTACGCGCCGCCGCCAGTCTATTATGCGCCGCCGCCGGCCTATTATTATCCGCCGCCGCCGGCGGTTTATTACGGGTATTGAGCAGCCTGCTCCTTGGAGGATTTGATGACGTTCAGGCCATCGATGTGCGGCGCCGTTCTGGCTGCCGCGATTCTTTGCATGCCGGCGCTGGCGCTGGCTCAATCGTCCGCCGCACCGGCGCCGGCCCCTGCTGCCGCCGCGCCGGCCGCCATGGCGCCGCCCTCGGCCGCCGAGCGTGCCGCCGAGGCGCGGGTCGAGGCGCATATTAAAGAGCTGCATGCGCAGCTGCACATCAACTCGGCGCAGGCCGCGCCGTGGAACGAGTTTGCCGCGGTCATGCGCGACAATGCGCGGGCGATCGACGCGGCCGCCGAGCAGCGCGCCGCGCAGCTGCCGACGATGAACGCGGTGGACGACCTCAAATCCTATGAGGCACTCGCCGAACAGCATGTCGATCGGCTGCAACGGCTGATTCCGGCGTTCGTCGCGCTCTATGACTCGATGTCGCCGCATCAGAAGGCAATCGCCGACCGCCTCTTCCGCGGCCGCGCCGAGCGTCACGCCCATCGCGGGTAGGCCACGCGGGGCGGCGTCTATCCTCCTTCGCCCCGGTCGGCATCGGTCATAACGGCGGGCGGCCGGTCGATTGCGGCGTTCGCCGCCAGAGCGGTATCGCGTCGGATCGAATCATCCCCCGTTTGTCGTGGCCGTCCCCGGACTTTGATCCGGGGATTGACCCGGCAACCGTCAATGGCCGGGCGGTGACCCGACCATCCACGGCAACATCGGCGCGGACGCCCGACATGCGGGCGGGCGGCAAAAATGCGCTCTATCGCGCGCTCGCCAGGTTCTGCGCGACGAAGTCCCAGTTGATCAGGTGATCGATAAACGCCTGCACGAAATCGGGCCGGCGGTTCTGGTAATCGAGGTAATAGGCGTGCTCCCACACGTCGCAGGTCAGCAGCGCCGTCTGGCCCTGGGCGAGCGGCGTCATCGCATTGGGCGTGCCGACGATCGATAATTTGCCGCCGCTGGCAACCAGCCAAGCCCAGCCGCTGCCAAACTGGCCGACCGCGCGTGCCTTGAAATCGTCCTTGAATTTGGCGAGCCCGCCGAGATCGCGCTCGATCGCCTGCGCGACATTGCCGCTCGGGCTGCCGCCGCCGCCGGGCTTCATGCTGTTCCAGAAAAAGGTATGGTTCCACACTTGCGCGGCGTTGTTGAAGATGCCGACCTTTGAGGAATCATTGTGCACCGCCCGAATGATGTCTTCGAGCGACTGGCTCTCCATCGGCGAGCCTTTGACCAGGTTGTTGAGGTTGGTCACATAGGCCTGATGGTGCCGGCCGTGGTGAAAATCGAGCGTGTTGGCCGAGGTATAGGGTTCGAGCGCGTTTTTCGGATACGGCAAGGGCGGCAGTTCGAAAGCCATGGCAGCCTCTCCACCTGTGGGATTGCGACAGTCGTGACATATGGGCTTGGCGGGGTCTTGTGAAGGGAGAAACGACGGCTCCGGGGACGGCCGACGCCAAGGCCGGGATTTCGCCGGTCGGCGCGCTGGTCCGCCGGCACGACCGCGACCGTTATCGGACCGCTCTGTTTGCCCCCGCGGCGCGGCGGGAGGCGCTGTTCGCGCTTTATGCATTCAATTACGAGATCGCGCGGGTGCGCGAGATCGTGACGCAACCGATCCTCGGGCAGATCCGCCTGCAATGGTGGCGCGAGGTCATCGCGGCGGCCTGTGCCGGCACGCCGCCGCGGCAGCACGAGGTCGCACAGCAACTGAGCGACGCGATCGGCCGTTTCGCGCTGTGCCGCGAGCTCTTCGAGCGGATCATCGACGCGCGCGAAGCGGACCTTGCGGACAGGGCGCCGGCCGATCTTGCGGCGCTCGAAGACTACGCG
>DATJUL010000235.1:0-5593 GCA_035502295.1 Allostellaceae bacterium
TCGACCGTAAAGCCCCAGGCGGCGCGCAGGATGTTGGGAAATTTCTGCGCGTATTCCTTGTAATAAGCGTCGACCACCGCCGGGTGCGGCACCGCCGGGTGCAGATAGAGCGGCACGTCGAGCGCCTCGGCACGCTCGAAAATCGGCCAGAAGCGCCGCTCGTCGAGAAACCGGCCGCCGGCCAGCCCGTGCACCATCGCGCCCTTGAAGCCGAGCCGCGTCACCGCGCGTTCCAATTCGTCGGCGGCGGCCTGCGGATCCGCGGTCGGCAGCATGGCGAACGCCGCAAACCGGTCGGGATGGGCGCGCACGGTCTCGGCGAGGCGGTCGTTGGCAGCCCGCCCGAGGCGCACCGCGAGGGCAGCGTCGGCGATCTTCTGGATCGAGGGCGCGCCGTGCGACAGGACCTGGATATCGATGCCGGCCGCATCCATGTCGGCGATGCGGCCTTGCCCGACATCGTCGAGCAGCGCCGCGACCCGGCCGGCACCGGCCGCCGCGTCCGGCCCGGCCATATGCGGCTTTACCTCGGGATCGAGATAATGCTCCTCGAGCGCGATGACCTGCGGCCGCGGCGCCATCGCTATGCCGCTTTTTCGTACGGGTAGCGGCGAATCTTCTCGACGTTGCGGCCCTCGATGCGGATCAGCTTGGTCGTGCCTTCGCGCCGCGGCGAATGCAGGTCGCCCTCGTTGTAGACATAGGCGGCGCCGGGCGTCAGGCTGTAGTCGCGGACGTGCTTCACCTTGCCGATCTGGGTTTCGCTGGCCGGTGATACGAGGGCCCAATCGGTCATGATCGTCTCGCCCTGCGCCTGACCGTAGATCGCCCAGGTCGGCCCGTGATCGTGCGGCGCGCTCTGCTTGGCGCCATGGTAGACATGGCCGAGAATGCAGAAGCCGAGCTGCGGATCCTCAAAGAGGATGTTGCGCTCCGGCCCGTCATCCGGCAGGTGCCGGCGGACGAAATCGGCGTCGGTGCACGCCCTTTGCACCAGTTCGCAGACCTTCCTGCGGCCCTCCGGTCCGGGATCGGCGGCGAGGATGCGATGACAATCGGCCGAGAACTGTTCGAGTGTATATGCCACAGTTTACCCCTTTCGCGTTTGGGCGGTCCCATGACTGACATGTCCGACAGTAAGCCGTGCCACCCCCAGAGGCAAGCGCGCCGCCGCCGCCGGCGATAGCGGAATGAACCGGATTTCGCCCGAACCGCCGCAGCGGCCGACCGTCGTCGCGACCCCGTCGCCGGCTGCGGCCTCGTCGGCTTGGCAGACCGTCGCGCGTACCGTGCTGGCGGTCGCGGTCGTCGGTTTCGGTCTGTGGATTCTGTTCGATTTCCTGCCTGCGCTGGCGTGGGCCGGAGTGCTCGCGATCGCGCTGTGGCCGCTTTACGACCGCCTGCTGCGGGTGCTGCCGGGCAGACATGAGCATCTTCTAGGCCCGGCGCTCGCGACGGTCGTCGTCGGCATCGTCATCGTTGGCCCGCTCGTGCTGATCGGCATCGCTCTGGCAAACGAAGTGCACGTCGCGATCCGGCTGGTCAACGAAGCGCGCCATTCCGGCATCCCGCCGCCCTATTGGCTGGCCGATCTGCCGCTCGTCGGCGCCTCGGTCGTGACCTGGTGGAAGGATCACCTCAGCGATCCGTTTCTCGCCCAGGCGATGTTCGGCAGCATCGATGTCCAAACGCTGACCTATTCGGCGCGCCATTACGGTGGCGAGATCGTGCATCGCCTCGTCATTCTCGGCGTGACGCTGTTGACGCTGTTCTTCGCGTTTCGCGACGGCAGCGGGCTGGCGGCGCATCTGCGCGGCCTCAGCGACCGGCTGCTCGGGCCGCGCGGCGAGGACATCGCCGGCCACATGATCGCCGCCGTGCACGGCACCGTGACGGGTCTGGTGCTGGTCGGCATCGGCGAGGGCGTGCTGCTCGGCATCGTCTATTTCTTTGTCGGCCTGCCATACCCCGCGCTGGTCGGCGCCGCGACCAGCGTCGCTGCCATCATCCCGTTCGGCGCGGTTGTGACCTATTGCCTCGCCGGGCTTTATCTGTTCACCGTCGGCGACCCGCTCGGCGCGTCGCTCGTCATCGCCTCGGGCAGCGCGATCCTGTTCGTCGCCGATCATTTCATCCGCCCGGTGCTGATCGGCGGCGCGGCGCGCCTGCCGTTTCTCTTGGTGCTCTTGGGACTGCTCGGCGGGCTGGAGACAATGGGCATCCTCGGCCTCTTCCTCGGGCCGGCGGTCATGGCGGCGGTCGTCGCGTTGTGGCGGGAATGGACCGCGCCGGAGCCGGTCGCCGAGGCCGTGCCGGCGCCGCCGCCGCGGCGCTCCGCCGGCGCCCGCCGGGCCCGCCGATAAGCCGCGCCTTCGGCGCGTTCGCGGCGCCGGCGGCCTGCCCAGGTTGCTGTTGACAGCGCGCGGCCGGGGGATTTTGCTGGCGCCACGTCGCATCCCCACCCTCGCGATGCCGGACGATGCCGGAAGCCATGATGGAGGAAGCATGAGGTACGTTTGCGATGCGCCGGGCGGCAGGACGTGGTTTCGCATCGAGAGCGAAGCCGAAGCGGTCGCCGAATCGGATATCATGCGGCACGCCGTCGAGAAATATTTCCGCAAAGAGCACGACCGCGCGGCGCAGAGCTTCCGCCCGATCTCGAAGGTCTATTTCGAGCAGGAAATCGGCCTCAAGGCGCATATCCAACGCGAGATGCCGCTGTTCCTGACGTTGCGCGACGACAGCGGGGAGCCGCTGGCGACCGCGATGCTGCCGCCGGGCGGGCACGACGACCGCAGCTTCCGGCCGATCATCGTCGGCCCCGGCAACGCCGACCCCTACCCCGAACAGGGCGATGCGATCCGCGCGCTGGCGCAGCATTACGGCCTGACGCTCGAGCGCTCGCGCTGTTATCCCTACCGCCGCGACTGACGCCTCGACATGACGGCCCGCCAGGCGTTGCGGCGGCTCATCGCCCAGGGCGGCTACACGATGGTGCCGGGCGCCTACGACACGCTGACGGCTCGGCTGGTCGAGCAGGCCGGGTTTGCCGCCGTCTATCTGACCGGCGGCGGCTTTTCGCGGGCCAACGGCTATCCCGATCTTGGCCTCCTGACGCTCACTGAAAACGTGCGGTTCATCGGGCTGACCGTCGAAGCCGTTGCGATCCCGGTCATCGCCGACGCCGATACCGGCTACGGCAACGCGATCAACGTGATCCGCACGGTGCGCGAATACGAGAAGACAGGGGTCGCCGCGTTTCACCTCGAAGATCAGGTCAGCCCGAAGAAATGCGGCCATTACGAGGGCAAGGAAATCATTTCGCAAGCCGAGATGGTCGGCAAGATCAAGGCGGCGGTCGACACCCGACGCGACCCGGACTTGGCTGTCATCGCGCGCTCCGATGCGCGCGCCGTCGAGGGCCTGCAGGCTGCGGTCGACCGGGTCAACGCCTACCTCGAAGCCGGGGCCGATATCGGCTTTGTCGAGGCGCCGCAAAGCGTCGAGGAACTGCGCATCGTCGGCCGCAACGTCAAGGGACCGGCGCTGGTCAACGTGTTCGAAGGCGGCAAGACGCCGGTCGTCGGCGCCGGCGAACTGGAAGGGATGGGTTTTCGCCTCGGCATCTACCCGTCGCAAACGCAGCGCGCCGCGATCCGCGCCGCCCAGCGCGTGCTCCGTGCCATGAAAGAAGACGGCGACACGCGCCGCATCGAACCCGAGCTTGCGACGTTTCAGGAGCGCGAAGAGGCGGTCGGCACGGCCCAGTGGCGTGCGCTCGAACAGCGTTATCTCGGCGCGATCGAAATCCTCAACCGCTAGTCTCGGCCGCGGCGGCGATGCGCGGCATCAGCCGGGCCGGCAAGGTCAGCGCGGTCAGCGCCACGATCGCCGCGCTTGCGGCGCTGGCGATAAACGCGCTCGCCGGCACCCGCGTCATGTCCCACAAGGCGCCGCCGAGCGGCGGGATCGCGCAGGACAGCGTGTAGCCGATCGCAAACATGCCGGCCGACAGCCGGTGCACGTCGCCCGGCGCGGCGAGCTGCGGCGGCAGCGCCAGCGTCGAGATCAGCACGAAGGCGCAGAAAAACCCGATCGCGCCGGTGCACAGCGCAATCCCCCAGGGCGAACGCAGCAGAACCAGCCCAAGAAGCGCCGGCAGCGCGAGCGCGGGCATTGCGGCGAGGGCGCCGCGCCGAACGCCGACCCGGCCCAGCGCAAGGAGCAGCAGAAAAGAGGCCGGCAGTTGCCCGGCATTGAGCGCGGCAAGCGCCGCCGATACCAGGTCCGGCCGGCCGATCGTGTGCAGATAATCGGCGATGAAGGCGTTGGTGGAGAAATAAAGACCCCCGGTGCCGCCGGTCAAGAGGCCGAGTTGCCAGGTCATCGGGCTCTTCCAATCCGGCCACCAGCGCGTCAGCCGGGCGACAGCGGCAGCCGCCCGCCGCGGCGCCGGCGTCGCGAGCATCAACAGCGCCGTCGCCGCGAGCGGCAGCGACCACACCGCCAACGCCGCCGCCCAGCCGCCGCCGACCCGCGGCAGCACGAGCGGGATCGTCGCCGCGGCCGGCACCGCCTCGCCGATCAATAAGCCGTTGGCGTAGACCGCGGTGGCGAAGCCGGGCCTGTCGGCGAACCATTCGGCGACCAGCGTCGGCAGCGCCGGCTGCAGCACCGCGATCCCGGCGCCCATCAGCAGCGTCATGCCGAACAGCATCGCCGCCGACGGGCCGATGCCGCGCGCCGCTGCCGTCGCCGCGACGAACAGGAGGCAGGCGATTGCCGCGCGCCGCGCGCCGATCCGCGCGATGACGAGCGAACCGGGGATCGCCGCCGCGCCGAGCAGCAGCACCGGCAGCCCCGACAGCGCGCCGATCGCCGCCTCGCTCAGCGCCAGATCGCGGTGGATGAGCGGCAGCAGCGGCGGCACCGCGAGCACCGTCAGCCGCAGATCGGCCCCGGCCAGCCACAGGATCGCCAAGCGCAGCAGCCGGCTGCGCCGTGCGACCGGCTTCACTGCCGCCGCATCCATCAACCCCTCGTTCCGCCGGCGCCCGCAGCGCTTGGCACCGCTTGCCGCCGGTCATTCTTGCCGCGCCCGCGCTTGCACGGCGACGCGCAGTCCAGCCATCATATCACCGCGGCCCAACATCATAGAGCCGGCGACGGCAATATGCGGTTTGTTGTGGCATTTCGGGCCGACGGCTAAGCTGCCGGCGCTCGATCGGCGCGGGCGGGCAGCAGCGATGAACCGGTGGTCGGGGGCCGAATGGGTGAGGTGAGCGGCCCGGTGCCGGGCCAGACGCCGCGCGCCGCGTATGGCTGGCCGTTTATCGATCTGGCGGCGCTCGGCCGCAATACGGCCTGGAGCTATGCGCTGACGCTCGTCGCCGTCGTCGCCGCGCCGATCGCGTTTCTCGTCCTGGCCTTCGCCGCGATCTTTGTCGCGGCGGCACGGCATTGGATCACGGATGGGTCCGTGCTCGTGCTGATCGCGGCCTTCGCTTCGGTCATCGTTGCCGGGATCGTGCTGGCGTGGCGCGTCGCGCGCGGCCACCGGCGGCCCTGGATGTCGCTGATTTCGTGCGATCTC
>DATJUL010000236.1:0-10403 GCA_035502295.1 Allostellaceae bacterium
CGCGGTTTCCGCCATTCTTCTCCAGCCGCCAATGACCGACACGACTGCCGCTCCGCCAAGCCCGGCCGAGACCCGGACCTTTCAGGCCGAGGTCAGCCGCCTCCTCGAGATCGTCGCGCACTCGCTCTACAGCGAGAAGGAGATTTTCCTGCGCGAACTGATCTCCAACGCGTCCGATGCCTGCGACCGATTGCGCTATGCGGCCTTGACCGAGCCGGCGCTGGCCGATGGCGACAGCAATTACCGGGTCGTGCTGACACCGGTCAAATCGTCGCGCACGCTGACGATCGCCGACAACGGCATCGGCATGAACCGCGACGAACTCGTTGAAAACCTCGGCACGATCGCGCGCTCCGGCACCGCCGCGTTTATCAACGAATTGACCGGCGACGCGAAGCGGGATGTGAGCCTGATCGGCCAGTTCGGCGTCGGGTTTTATTCCGCCTTCATGGTCGCCGACCGGGTCGAGGTGCTGAGCCGCAAGGCCGGCGAGGGCGAAGGCTGGCGCTGGGCGTCGGACGGCAAGGGCAGCTTTACGGTCGAGCCGGCGCCCAACGTGCCGCGCGGCGCCCGCATCACGCTGCATATGCGCGAGGGCGACGAAGAATTCCTCGAGCCGCACCGCATCCGCCAGGTCGTCAAGACCTATTCCGACCACATCGCGCTGCCGATCGTCTTGGCCGACGGCAACAAGGAAGAGACGATCAACACGGCTTCGGCGCTGTGGACCCGCCCGCGCAGCGACATCACCGCCGAGCAGTACAAGGAATTCTACCACCATGTCGGGCACGCCTTTGACGAGCCGTGGCTGACGCTGCACGCGCGGGCGGAGGGCGTGCTGGAATACACCTATCTGTTGTTCGTGCCGGCGGAGAAGCCGTTCGACCTGTTCGACCCCGAGCGCAAATCGCGCTTGAAGCTCTATGTCCGCCGCGTGTTCATCACCGACGAGGGCACCGATCTGGCACCGGCCTATCTGCGCTTTCTGCGCGGCATCGTCGACAGCGAGGATTTGCCGCTCAACATCAGCCGCGAGATGCTCCAGTCGAACCCGATGGTCAGCCGCATGCGCCAGCAGCTGACCCGGCGCGTCTTGACCGAGCTTGGCAAGAAGGCGGAAGAGGCGCCCGCGGAGTACGCCAAATTCTGGGACAATTTCGGCGCCGTCCTGAAGGAGGGCCTCTACGAGGACCGCGAGCAGCGCGAGACGTTGCTCGGCTTGGCGCGTTTCCGCTCGACGACGCGTGACGGCCTCGTTTCGCTCGACGATTACCTCGCCGCGATGCGTCTCGGCCAGGAGGCGATCTACACGATCACCGGCGACAGCCTCGATCTCTTGCAAAAAAGCCCGCAGCTCGAAGGCTTCCGCGCGAAAGGCGTCGAGGTCTTGCTGCTGGTTGATCCGATCGACGAGTTCTGGCTGCCGGCGATCGGCACGTACAAGGAGAAGCCGTTCAAATCGGCGACCCGCGGCGGCCTCGACCTCGACAAGATCGCGGCGCCCGAGGACGCGCAGCAAGCGGCCGAGAAACCCGAGCCGCCGGCCAAGCTCGCCAGCCTCATCGCGATCTTCAAGCTGGCGCTAGGCGATGCGGTGAAGGACGTACGCGCCTCGGCGCGGCTGACCGACAGCGCGGTGTGCCTCGTCGCCGACGAGGGCGATCTCGACATGCACCTGGAGCGCCTGTTGAAACAGCATCGCCAGCTCGATACGGCCGCCAAGCGCATCCTCGAACTCAACCCGCATCACCGGCTCGTCGAACGGCTGGCCGCCGCGGTCGGCGAAGCCGGCGCCTCCGAGCAATTGGCGGACTTCGCGTGGCTCCTCCTGGATCAGGCGCGCATCGTCGAAGGCGAGCAACTGCCTGACCCGCCGGGCTTCGCCCGCCGCCTCGCCGCCCTTCTCGAACGCGGTCTGCCGGCGCCGGGGTGATACAGGTTTCGGTCATTGCGAGGCGCGCAGCGACGACGCAATCCCGACCCCATCAGGACGCCGGGATTGCTTCGCGTCGCTCGCAATGACAAGTGTGCCTGCGGGGTGCCGAGGCCCTTTACAGCCCGGCTTCGGCCAGCAGGTCCCCGACGACGCGCTCGCCGGCAAAGCAGTCGCCGGCAACCTCGCGGGCGGCGCGGCGGTGGCGCGGGTAATCGGCGGCGATCGCATCGAGCGCGGCCAGCGCTTCCGCGTGCGTCGCGTAGTCGAAGAGGCCGGCACCGACCGGGCAATAGCTGGTAAAACCGGTGCGCATCGTCACGACCGGCCGGCCGCTCGCCAGATAGCAGACCGAGCGGTCGCTGAACCAGCCGCTGGAGGGCCGCACGTAGATGTCCTTGGCGACCGTGAATTCGCCGCGCGAACCGGCGATAAAGCGCTGGTATTTCGCCATGTCGGCCGAGATCGACCTGGCGTCGAAAAGCCGCCAGCCGGCGCCCTCGATGTCGCGCTTCACCGCGTCGTCGGGCGGGGTCATCGCGACGCCGAACGAGGTTTCCGGCCGGTGCCGCGGCAGGTCGATAAAGCGCAGGAAGTTCTCGTGTTTCGACCAGAGGTAGGTGGTGCCGTCGAACTCGATGTTCTTGCCCTTGTTCTCCCAGGTCGCGATCGTCGTGAAGCAACGGCCGGCGCCCGCGGCCGCGGGCCACAGATCGAGATCGACCGGCGGCCGGGTCGCGCGCCACCGGACGCCCGACAGCGGGACCGCGCACAATTCGCTGCCGAGATTGGCGCCGTAGGTAAAAAAATGCGTATGCGCGTCGATATAGGCGCGGCTCGCCGGATCGGCCTGGGCATAGCGAATCTGCTCGTAGACGGGATCGGTGTCGATCATGATGCGAACGGGGCAGCGCATATGGTCGGCCCCGAGGCGCGCGGCGCCGCACAAATTGATAAGCCCGTCGGCTTCGGCATAGAGCACCCGCACCCGCTCGCGCGACAGGCCATGCCAGGCGTCGTTGATCGCATCCCAATAGGCCCAGCGGCCGGCCAACCCGCAGCGCTCCATCGCGGCGCGCAGAAACCCGACATTGTACGCGCAATCCATCGCGACGCTGGCGATGCGCGGGTCGTAGGGGTTGGTACCGTGGTCCTCGACGTACCACGCCTCCCACCCCAGGCTTTCGAGCGCGGCGAGATAATTCGCCGCCTGCCAGGCGATGCCTGCCATCGGCATCTGGCCGACGAAATGCAACAGCACGATCTTTCCGCGCTTCCTCACGGCAACCCTCTCGCGCCGACCGGTCAAGTGCGACAACGCCCGGACGCGGGCAAAACTTCCGCCGGAATTCGCCACCCCGCGCAGGCTTGCCCGCCGCCGAGACGCGTGGTAGGGGACGGCGGGCCTGCGCCTGCCGGCAACGCCGCGACCGCCTATATAGGGGGAGGCCGCGCGAAGCCGGCGCCGAACCCGAGGAAGAACCCGACACCATGACCTACGTCGTCACCGAAGCCTGCATCCGCTGCAAATACATGGATTGCGTCGAGGTGTGCCCGGTCGATTGCTTCTATGAGGGCGAGAACATGCTCGTCATCCATCCCGACGAATGCATCGATTGCGGCGTCTGCGAGCCGGAATGCCCGGCGGAGGCGATCATCCCGGACAGCGAGCCGGCGGCGGAACGCTGGCTTGGGCTCAACCGCGACTACGCCGCAAACTGGCCGAACATCACGCGCAAGAAGCCGTATCCGGAAGACGCCGACGAGTGGAAGGGCGTCGACGGCAAATATGAGAAATTCTTCAGCCCCGATCCCGGCGGCAGCCCCTGAGCGGCGATCCCGCGATCATGCGCTCCCTGCTGTTCGTGCCGGCCGACAGCGAGAGAAAACTCGCCCGCGGTCTCGAGTCGGGCGCCGACGCGCTGATCCTCGATCTCGAGGATTCGGTGGCCGCGGCCAACCGCGCGGCGGCGCGCCGCCAGGCGCGCGCGTTCCTTGCGGCGCACGGCCCCGAGCGCTTCCGCCGCTACGTGCGCATCAACCCGCTCCGCAGCGGCCTCGCGCTCGACGATCTGGCGGCGACCGTCGCCGGCCGGCCCGACGGCATCCTCGTGCCGAAATGCCTGCCCGAGGATGTGCGCACCGCCGACCACTATCTCGCGGCATTCGAGACCGCTTGCGGCGCGCCATTGGGCGCCATCCGCATCATCGCGATCGCCAGCGAGACGGCGGAAGCCGTGTTCCGGCTCGGCGGCTATGCCGGCTTGTCGCCGCGGCTCGAAGCGATCACCTGGGGAGCCGAGGATCTCGCGGCCTGCCTCGGCGGCCACAACCGCACGGAAGCGGGCGAGTACGACGGCCCCTACAAATTGGCGCGCTCGTTATGCCTGCTCGGCGCCGCGGCGGCCGGTGTCGTCGCGCTCGACACGATCTACACCGATTTCCGCGACGATGCGGGCCTGCACGCCGAATGCGCCGCCGCCAAGCGCTCTGGCTTTGCCGGCAAGATGGCGATCCATCCGGCGCAACTTGCCGCGATCAACGAGATTTTTTCGGTCAGCGCCGCGGAGCGGACATGGGCCGAGCGGGTTGTTGCCGCCTTCGCTGGCAACCCGGATTCCGGCACGCTGGCGCTCGACGGCAAAATGATCGACCGGCCGCACCTCGTTCTCGCTCGCCGCCTCCTCAACCTGCCGCCCGGCTGACCCGGCTGCCTCACAACCGCAGCAGAGCGGATCGTGCGTCAGCAGCGTCGCGGCGCAGCGCGAGGCGGCCCTCCTGCTCCATGCCGGCGACGGCAGCGGCGATCGTGCGGGCAACGGTGTCGCGCGCGAGCGAGGCACCGCGGCTGGCCCTGACGCCCAGCGCCAGCGTGCGGAAAATGCCGGAATCGGTCAGCCGGTGCGCCGCGACGAGGCCGCGGGCGCATTCCCGCGCCACCGACGAATAGGGCAGGATCGCGGCGGCAACGCCTTCCTGCACCATGAGGCGCATCGTCTCGTGGTCGTTGATCTCGATCTCGACCCTGAGCTCGATGCCGCTGCCGGCCAACAGCGCGTCCATCGCCGCCCTGAGGCCGTCGCCAAGCACGAGCGGCGTGCGGCCGAGTTCGGCGCCGTCGACGATCCCGGGCGGCCGCGCGCCCGGCCGCGTCACCAGCACCATTTCCTCGTCAGCCAGCCGCGTCGAGACGAGGAGCCGGCTGCGCGAGAGCTCCGAGAGCAGCGCCAGATCGACGCGGCCATCGATGACGAATTCCTCCAGCCGCACCATGCCGGCGTGCATGACCTTCAGATCGACGCGCGGGAACTCCTCTCGCATGCGGCCGAACAGCTCGGGCACCAGCACCGGGCACAGGGTCGGCGTGATGCCGAGGATGATGCGGCCGCTCGGGTGGGCGTCCTGCACGCGGATTTCGTCGCCGGTGCGCTCGACATCGCGCAGGATGCGAAGGGCGCTGTCAAACAGCCGCTCGCCGGCCTCGGTGAGGCGCACGCCGCGATTGGCGCGCATGAACAGCGCCACCCCCAGCTCCGCCTCCAGCCGCTGCACATGCCGCGTCAAGGCCGGCTGCGCCAGGTGCAGATGCGCGGCGGCGCGCGTGATGCTGCCGAGTTCGGCGATGCGGACAAAGTAGTGAAGGCTGCGCAGCTCCATGCGCCGGCTATCCTGGTTCCGCTAAAGTTTGCCGCCCGATGGGCCGGCGTCAAGCGGAGCCAGGGCGAGGCGGCTTGACCGGCGCCGATCGCCGGCCGAAAACACCCCGTCCGACGCCGCAGGAGCATGCCCATGCCGGAAATCCAATCCTTTGTCCCCGGCGGATACCGTTTTCTGGTGCACCAGTTCCAGTATTCGGGAGGCGTTGCAGCGCTGCCCGGCTTCCGCATCGAGCGCGCCCGGTTTGCCCGGCCGCTGCCGCTGGCCGAAGGCTTTGCCGCAGCCGAGGCGCATCTCGCCCGGCTCGGGCGGCCGCAAGCGGCGTTCTGCGCCTGCGAACTGCGCTCGCCGCGGCAGTTCACCGAAGCGGGCTTTGTCGCGTTCAACCGGCATTATGTGCAGTCTCTCGCCGCCTGGGGCATCTTTCGCGACGAGATCAACCCGGTGGCGCGCTCCAATGTCTGCCCGGAATTGGCGCCGCCGGGCGAGCCGTCATTCTACGCCTTCAGCTACACGGTGCCGGGCGAGGGGGGCGGCTTTGTCGCGGCCGGCAGCGGCGAGGCGCGCGAGGGCGCCGGCAGCTACGCGGAGCGCATCGTGCGCTTGGGCGAGCGGTCGGCCGCGGCGATGCGCGACAAGGCGCATCTCGTGCTCGCGATCATCGAGGAGCGCATGGCGGCGCTCGGCTATGGCTGGCCCGAGGCGACCGCGACGCAGCTCTACACGGTCTACCCGATCCACGCCTGTCTCGCCGACGAATTCGTCGCGCGCGGCGCCGCTGCGGGCGGGCTGACCTGGCATTTCGCCCGCCCGCCGGTCGAGGGGCTCGATCTCGAAGTCGATGCCCGCGGCGTCGGCCGCGAACTGGTGCTCGCTCAGTAGCAGGCGATCTCGATCGAGTGCTGGTCGGGATCGTCGATATAGACCGACTGGATCGTGCCGGTGGCGCCAGCGCGCGGCCCCTGCATGCGAATGGGGACGCCCAGACGCTCGACATGCGCCGCGATCTCGGCCGCCGGCGCCTCGGTAATGAAGCAGATATGAGCCGGCTGGCGCTTGTCGCCGCCCATCGCGGTGGCGCCGGCCTGGTCGAGATGGATCTTCTGGTTGCCGAAGAGCAGCGCGGCGCGCCCTTCGCCCATCCGCTCGCTCGTCATGCCGAGCACCCGCTCGTACCATTCGATGCTGCGGTCGATATCGGCGACGGTGATGTTGAGATGGTCGATCCGCTCGATCTTCATGGCTGGTGCCCTCCGGCAAGAATTGCTGATGCAGCTTGCCACGCCCGCCGCTACCGGGCTAGCAGATAGCGTAAAGCGGAGTGCGAGGAGTTGCGCATGGCCCGAACCGCGGTGCATTGGCCAACTGATGCCGAACGCAAGCGCGTCGACGAGATCATTGCCCGCCATCATGATGACCGTCCGGATGGCGTCCGGCACATCACGTCCACGTTCGGAGAGGATCATGCTGGAGAACCAGCGGTATTCCTTGAAATGGCGGTAGGCAAAGAGGTACAGCCGACCAAAGAAAAAATAGAAGAACTGAATGATTATATCCAGGTCATTATTAACGAGATTATCGATAGCGGTGTAGACTATTGGCCATATGCACGAACGGTCACCGAAGAATAAACTCGAATGGCATTGCATGACGACCTGCTCGACCAGGCACAACACTTAGCCACGCGTGAGCGAAAGAGGCCAAAACAGGCGAGCTTACGCAGGGCCGTCTCGGCATCTTACTATGCTCTTTTTCATTTGCTGGCGGCGGAGGGCGCTCGGAGGCTGGCGCCCGGTAATCCAGCCGCTCTACGCGGCCACATTGGGCGAGCCTACGATCACGGCAGCATGCGGCAGGTTTGTGAGCAATTCGGGCGTCGCCAACCGAAAGGCCCTATCGCGTCGCTTCTTGCGGATGCTATCGAGGCCGAGCTTGAAGACATAGCAAAGGCGTTTATTGCGCTGCAGCAAGCTCGGCACGAAGCGGATTACGATCTCACTCGAACGTTTGATCGCAAAGACGCATTGCAAAAGGTGCAGCAGGCTCGGACTGCATTTACGAACTGGCGTATCATTCGATCAAGCGCTAACGCAACTGTATTCCTTGCGGCCCTCCTATTCTACCGACACTGGAGATAGCCAGGGCAGTTTCAATAATTCGAGATTTCGACGAGGTTGTGGTCGGGGTCGCGGATATAGACCGACTGGATCGTGCCGACCGCACCGGCGCGCGGCCCCGGCCCGGCAACGATCGGCACGCCGCAATGCCCCAAATGCGCGACGACCTCGGCGAGCGGCACTTCGGTGATAAAGCACAGATCGCCCGAGCCGGGGGTCGGTTTGTCGGCGACGAGGCCGGGGATGTTGTCGGCCGGGTGCAGGTTGATCTTCTGCCGGCCGAAACGCAGCGCGGTGCGGCCCTCGCCGAACGTGACGACCTCCATGCCGAGCACGCGCGTGTAGAATTCGCACGTGCGCGCAATATCGGCGACGGTCAGCACCAGGTGATCGAGACGCGCGATGTTCATGGGGCTGCTCCCGCGAAAATGACGGCAGAGCTTGCCACGGCTCGGCCGGAAATGCAGAAATCGTTTCGCAAAAACTCGCGAGGGGTCGATGCGCGACTTCAATGTGCCGGGGCGCTCGGCGGCGATGGCGGCGAACGGCATGGTGGCGACCTCGCACCCGCAGGCGACGCTCGCCGGGCTCGACGTCCTGCGGGCCGGCGGCAACGCCGTCGATGCGGCGCTTGCGGCGGTCGCGATGCAATGCGTCGTCGAACCGCAGAGCACCGGCATCGGCGGCGACTGCTTCGTGCTCTATTCGCGACAAGGCGCGCCGCCGATCGCGCTGAGCGGCGCCGGCCGGGCGCCGGCGAAAGCGCATGTCGAATGGTTCGCCGAGCGGCAGATCCGCGAGATCGTGCCGATGTCGCCGCATGCCGCCACAGTGCCCGGCGCGATCGACGCGTGGTGCCTCTTGAACCGCGAGCACGGCACAAAACCGCTCGCCGAACTCTTGGAGCCGGCGGCGAAAGCGGCCGAAGACGGCTATGTCGTGACGCCGCGCGTCGCGCACGACTGGGCGCGGAACGCCCATAAATTGCAGGACCCGATCACCGCCCGAATTATGCTGAAGGAGGGCCGCGCCCCGCAAGCCGGCGACCGCATGGCCAACCCGGCGCTCGCCCGCACCTTGCGGAAGATCGGCCGCGACGGCCGCGATGCGTTCTACGACGGCGCCGTCATGCGCGACATCATCGGCCGGCTCCAGGCATTGGGCG
The DNA here is from genome assembly GCA_035502295.1 of Allostellaceae bacterium. Lineage (GTDB taxonomy): Bacteria > Pseudomonadota > Alphaproteobacteria > ATCC43930 > CGMCC-115725 > DATARH01. The sequence continues at coordinate 8,873 of DATJUL010000236.1, forward strand.
GGTTGCACGAGGAGGCGGATTTCGCGGCGCAGCGCGCGCAGTGGGTCGAGCCGATCCATGCCGCCTACCGCGGCTACGACGTCTACGAATGCCCGCCGTCTAACCAGGGCCTGACGGCGCTGATGATCCTGCGGACGCTGGAGGGCTATGCGCTCGGCGGCGATGGGTTCAGCGAGGCCGACCGGCTGCACCTGATCGCCGAAGCGACAAAGGCGGCCTATCACGTGCGCGACGCCTATATCTGCGACCCCGATGTCGTGCCGGTCGCTGTCGAGACCTTCCTGTCGGACGCGTGGGCCGAGCGGACCCGCCGCGACATCCGCCTCGACCGCGCGCTGCCGCCGGCGCATTGGGAAAAATATGTCCCCGAGCACAAGGACACGGTCTATCTCTGCGCGGTCGATCGCGACGGCAATGCGTGTTCCTTTATCAATTCGCTGTTCTCGTCGTTCGGCACCGGCATCCTGGCGCCCGACAGCGGCGTTCTCTTACACAATCGCGGCAGCGGTTTTCGCACGATCCCCGGTCATCCCAATGCGATCGGGCCGCGGAAACGCCCGTTCCACACGCTCATTCCCGGCATGCTGGTCAAGGACGGGCGGGCGGTCATGCCGTTTGGCGTCATGGGCGGGCAGTATCAGGCGGTCGGCCACGCGACGTTTCTGCATCGCCTGCTCGACCGCGGCATGGACCCGCAGCAGGCGGCCGAGGCGCCGCGTGTCTTTGCCTATCACGGCGCCTTGCAGACCGAATATTTCGTGCCCGCGGACGTGCGCGCCGATCTGGCGCGGCGCGGCCACGATATCCAGATGCTTGAGGTGCCGATCGGCGGCTGCCAGGCGATCTGGATCGACCGCGACCGCGGCGTCTTGATCGGCGGCTCCGAGCCGCGCAAGGACGGATTGGCGCTCGGTTATTGATCAAAAGGAGAATGACATGAGCGACGACAGAAAGCCGCGGCTCGTTGGCCTCAACCATGTCGCGATCGAGGTCGGCGACCTCGACGAGGCGCTCGAATGGTACGGCCGTATCTTCGATTTCACGCTGCGCGGCAAGGGCGAGCGCAATGCCTTTATCGACATCGGCGACCAGTTCATCAACCTGACGCGGGTGCCGGACACCAGGCAGGCCGGCGTCGAGCGGCGCCATATCGGCTTTGTCGTCGATGACCGCACGACGGTCAAGGCGCGCGCAAAGGCGGCCGGCGCCAAGATGGTCGACGGCCCGTTCCTCGATTTCCTCGATCCCTGGGGCAACCGCATCGAGGTCGTCGAATATTCGAACGTGCAGTTCACCAAGGCGCCGCACATCCTCAAGGGCATGGGCCTCGATCTCGACAAGAACGCCAATGCGCGCAAAGAACTCGCCGCCAAGGGCATGGCGGTGCCGGAATGAGCGCCGCGCTCGCTTCTCCGGGATTGCTTCGCTTCGCTCGCAATGACAAACAAATTGTCATTGCGAGGAGCGTAGCAACGAAGCAATCCCGGCGCGCCTGCCGGCATCGGTTGCGCTGATGACCGGCATGCAGTTG
>DATJUL010000237.1:0-7745 GCA_035502295.1 Allostellaceae bacterium
CGGCCGTAGGTCAAGAGATCGTCGATGATCGGCGGCAGCAGGTCGATCGGCACGACCATGTTGACATCGCGGCGCAATTCGCGGCCGCTCGAATGCTGTACGTGCAAGGAGCCGATGCCGATCAGGCTGCCGTCGCCCCCGATCAGCGCCGCACCGCCCCAGAACGGGTGCGCCGGCGCGGTGAAGATCGCCCGGTCGAGCAGGTATTCCCAATAACCGGCGAATTCCTGACGCGCGACGACGACGGCGGAGACCGCATGCTTGCGGCCGCCCTCCGCCGCCAGGATCGCGCGGTCGCCCGCCCCGACACGCCGGCGCGTGCCGACCTCCAGATGCGGCACATTGAGCCGGCCCAACGCCTGCACCAGCCCGAACCCGGTTTCCTGGTCATAGCCGAGCACATGGCCGGGAACGGCGCCGCCGAGGCTCGAGGTGAGCCAGATCGTCTCCGCCTCGGTGATCAGATAGCCGATCGTCAGCACGAGGCCGTCCTTGCGAATGAGTACACCCGAGCCGGCCCGCTCGGTGCCGAGCGTCGAGGCGGTGAAGGCGTCCTCCGGCACGGTCGCCTGCAATCCCAGCACGCCCGACAGCGCCTGGTCCACGTCGAATTCGAAGTCCTCCACCTTCGGCTGGAACTCGCTCGGAATTTCCCAATCGATGCTTCGCGCCATGGTCGCCGCTCGCTCGTAGCCGCTCACTCGCACCCTATTATAGCCGCGAGAGTGCGCTGCCGATCGGCCGTTTGTCAAAGTGTTGAACGCGCGGCCGGCGGTCCGCCGCCGGGCAAAGCGACGCCGGGCCGCCAAGGGGGACGCCGAGCCGCTTGACAAACCGTTACGCCTCGACTAATTCGGCAGCACTCTCGGGTAGAGAGTGCCAACCCGACATTGTCACGCGTGCGAGGAGGTTTATATGGCGTTTCGTCCGTTGCACGACCGCGTGGTCATCCGACGCATCGAGGCGGAGGAGAAGACCGCGGGCGGCATCATCATTCCCGACACGGCCAAGGAAAAGCCGATGGAGGGCGAGGTCATCGCGGTCGGCCCCGGCGCCCGCGGCGACGACGGCAAAATTCAGCCGCTGGATGTCAAGGCCGGCGACCGCGTGCTGTTCGGCAAGTGGTCCGGCACCGAGGTCAAGCTCGACGGCGAAGATCTGATCATCATGAAGGAATCGGACATCATGGGGATCATCGAAGCCGCCGCCGCGTCGCGCAAGGCTGCGTAAGGGAGAAACCAAACCATGGCTGCTAAAGACGTCAAGTTTCATGCCGACGCGCGCGAGCGGATGCTGCGCGGCGTCGATACCCTGGCGAACGCCGTCAAGGTGACCTTGGGGCCGAAGGGCCGCAACGTCGTGCTCGACAAGTCGTTCGGCGCGCCGCGCATCACCAAGGACGGCGTGACCGTCGCGAAAGAGATCGAGCTTGCCGACAAGTTCGAGAACATGGGCGCCCAGATGGTCAAGGAGGTCGCGTCGAAGACCAGCGATCTGGCCGGCGACGGCACGACAACGGCGACCGTCCTGGCGCAGGCGATCGTGCGCGAGGGCTCCAAGGCGGTGGCCGCCGGCCTCAACCCGATGGACCTGAAGCGCGGCATCGACATCGCCGTCGAGGCGGTGGTCACCGACATCAAGTCGCGCTCGAAGAAGATCTCGACCAACGAAGAGATCGCCCAGGTCGGCACGATTGCCGCCAATGGCGATCGCGACACCGGCGACAAGATCGCCGAGGCGATGCAGAAGGTCGGCAACGAGGGCGTCATCACCGTCGAGGAAGCCAAGAGCCTCGAAACCGAGCTCGATGTCGTCGAGGGCATGCAGTTCGACCGCGGCTATCTGTCGCCGTACTTCGTGACCAATGCCGAGAAGATGCTGGCCGAGCTGGAGAACGTCTACATCCTGATCCACGAGAAAAAGCTGTCGGGCCTCCAGGCGATGCTCCCGGTGCTGGAGTCGATCGTGCAGAGCAGCCGACCGCTGCTGATCGTCGCCGAGGATGTCGAGGGCGAAGCGCTGGCGACCTTGGTCGTCAACAAATTGCGCGGCGGCCTCAAGGTCGCGGCGGTCAAGGCGCCCGGTTTCGGCGATCGCCGGAAGGCGATGCTCGAGGACATTGCGATCCTGACCGGTGGCCAGGTGATCAGCGAGGACCTCGGCATCAAGCTCGAAAACGTCACGCTCGACATGCTCGGCCAGTCCAAGAAGGTCCGCGTCGAGAAAGAAAACACGACGCTGATCGACGGCGCCGGCAAGAAAGAGGACATCGAGGGGCGCTGCACCCAGATCCGCCAGCAGATCGAGGAAACGACGAGCGACTACGACCGCGAAAAACTGCAGGAGCGGCTGGCGAAACTGGCCGGCGGCGTCGCGGTGATCCGGGTCGGCGGCTCGACCGAGGTCGAGGTCAAGGAAAAGAAGGATCGCGTCGACGACGCGATGCACGCGACCCGCGCCGCGGTCGAGGAAGGCGTGGTCCCCGGCGGCGGTTCGGCACTGCTCTACGCGATCAAGGCGCTCGACAAGCTGACCCCGGCCAACCCCGACCAGAAGGTCGGCATCGACATCGTCCGCAAGGCGTTGCAGGCGCCGGCCCGGCAGATCGCCGAGAATTCCGGCATGGACGGGTCGATCGTGGTCGGCAAACTGCTCGACAGCACGAACGCCAATTACGGCTACGACGCGCAGAAGGGCGAGTTCACCGACATGATCCAGGCCGGCATCATCGATCCGACCAAGGTCGTGCGGCACGCGCTGCAGGACGCGGCGTCGGTCGCCGGCCTCCTGATCACGACCGAGGCGATGGTCGCCGAGAAGCCCGAGCCGAAATCGAACATGCCGGCGATGCCGCCGGGCGGCGGCATGGGCGGCATGGACTTCTAGGCCCGGCCACGCGTTTCGCCAAACCAGCCGCCCGCCCGGGACCACCGGGCGGGCGGTTTCTTTAGAGCGCGATTGTTTAAGATTGAACCGTCATTCCCGCGCAAGCGGGAATCCAGGCCAAGGGACGCGCGGTTGCCCTGGACCCGCGCTTTCGCGGGGGTGACGGCAGCGTGATCCAACCCGAAACGATGCCGCTCCGGGCGATCTAGCGGCCGATCTCGCCGAGCACCTGCAATTTGGCGCGGGCGACGGCCTGGCGGCGCTCGAGGCGGGAAAGCTCGGCGGCGAGGCGCTCACGGTCGGCGCCGTGCGCTTGCCCGAGCTGTTCGCGCAGGCTCGGCTGGTTGCCTTCGACCTCGGTCAATTCGGCGTCGAGCTGGGCGCGGTCGAGCGCCTCGGGCGGCATCGCTTCGTCGGCCAGGACGGTGCAGCGCTCGGGCGTCACCTCGGCGAAGCCGCCGCCGACAAAGATGCGCCGGGTGACTGTGCGTCCCTCGTAGATATCGATCGTGCCGGGCCGCAGCGTCGAGATGAACGGCGCATGCCCCGGCAAGACACCGAAATTGCCCTCGGCTCCCGGTACGACGACCATCTCGACCGCGGTCGAGACGACGAGCCGCTCCGGCGTTACCAGTTCAAACCCGACCGGCATCAGCGTCGCGCCCCGCCAAAAACAATGCCGTCATGCCCGGACTCGATCCGGGCATCTTGCAGCAGCTCGTAGATGGCCGGGGCAAGCCCGGCCATGACGAAAGGCGGAGGTAGGATACGCATCAGGCGGCCTCGGCCGCCATCTTGTGCGCCTTGTCGACCGCCTCCTCGATCGTGCCGACCATGTAGAACGAGGCTTCCGGCATCTCGTCGTATTCACCGGCGACGATGCCCTTGAAGCCCTTGATCGTGTCTTCAAGGTTGACGAACACGCCCGGCGTGCCGGTGAACACCTCGGCGACGTGAAACGGCTGCGACAGAAAGCGCTGGATTTTGCGCGCCCGCGCGACGGTCAATTTGTCCTCTTCGGAGAGTTCGTCCATGCCGAGGATCGCGATGATGTCCTGCAGCGATTTGTATGTCTGCAGCACGCGCTGCACGTCGCGCGCGACCTGGTAGTGCTCGTCGCCGACGACGCGCGGGTCGAGCATGCGCGAGGTCGAATCGAGCGGATCGACCGCCGGATAGATGCCGATTTCGGCGATCTGCCGCGACAAGACGGTCGTCGCGTCGAGATGGGCGAACGAGGTGGCGGGCGCCGGGTCGGTCAGATCGTCGGCCGGCACGTAGATCGCCTGCACCGACGTGATCGACCCCTTCTTTGTCGTCGTGATGCGCTCCTGCAACTGGCCCATGTCGGTCGCCAAGGTCGGCTGATAGCCGACCGCCGACGGGATGCGGCCCAACAGCGCCGACACTTCGGAGCCCGCCTGCGTAAAGCGGAAGATGTTGTCGACGAAGAACAGCACGTCCTGGCCTTCCTCGTCGCGGAAATATTCGGCCAGCGTCAGGCCGGAGAGGCCGACGCGGGCGCGCGCGCCGGGCGGCTCGTTCATCTGGCCGTAAACCAGCGCCGCCTTGGAGCCGGGACCGTCGGGCACGATGACGCCCGATTCCATCATCTCATGATAAAGGTCGTTGCCCTCGCGGGTGCGCTCGCCGACCCCGGCAAACACCGAATAGCCGCCGTGCGCCTTCGCGATATTGTTGATCAGTTCCATGATGATGACGGTCTTGCCGACGCCGGCGCCGCCGAACAGCCCGACCTTGCCGCCCTTCGCGAAGGGTTCCAGAAGGTCGATGACCTTGATGCCGGTGACGAGGATTTCGGACTCGGTCGATTGGTCGACGAATTCCGGCGCCGGCTTGTGGATCGGCGCGCGGCGGTTGGTGTTGACCGGACCGCGCTCATCGACCGGCTCGCCGATCACGTTGAGAATGCGCCCCAAGGTCTCCGGCCCGACCGGCACCATGATCGGCTCGCCGGTGTTGAGCACGTCGGCGCCGCGCACGAGGCCGTCGGTCGTGTCCATCGCAACCGTACGCACGGTGTTTTCGCCGAGATGCTGCGCCACCTCCAGCACAAGCGTGCGCCCCGCGTTCTCGACGTGGAGCGCGGTCAGGATCGCCGGCAGCTCGCCGTCGAAATGCACATCGACGACCGCGCCGATGATCTGCGTTACCGTGCCGTCCGTCGTCGCTGTCATGCTTTGCGCCATGTTCTCAGCCTTGTCTCTCGGGGGCCGCGCCAAAACGGTCCGTCATTCCGGCGCAGGCCGGAATCCACGTTCACCATGGGTCCCGGCCTTCGCCGGGAAAGCGAGGTATTTTCCAGTCATAGCGCCTCGGCACCGGAGATGATCTCGATCAGCTCCTTGGTGATGACGGCCTGACGCGTGCGATTGTAGTTGAGCGTCAGACGGTCGATCATGTCGCCGGCGTTGCGCGTCGCGTTGTCCATCGCGGTCATGCGGGCGCCCTGCTCGCTCGCCGCGTTTTCCAAGAGCGCGGTATAGACCTGCACCGCGAGGTTGGCGGGCAGCAGTTCGTCGAGAATCTCCTCTTCCGACGGCTCGAATTCGTAGATCGCGCCGCCCAAGGACGCACGAACCGCCTCCGCCTGTTCGGCGGAGGGCGCGAACGGGATCAGCTGCTGTACCGTCACGATCTGGGTCATCGCCGAGCGGAAGCGGTTGAAGACGATCGTCGCGACATCGAATTCGCCGGCGGCGTAGAGCGCCAGGAGGCGCTGCGCGATGTCGCGCGCTTCCTCGAACGTCACGCGGCGGCGGCCGATTTCGGTCAGGCTGTCGTGGATCAGGCGGCCGTAGTCGCGGCGCAGGCTGTCGCGGCCCTTCCGGCCGATCGTCAGGATTTTGACCGTCTTGCCGCTGTTGTCGAGGTCGCGGATGCGGCGCCGCGCTTCGCGCAGGATCGAGGCGTTGAAGCCGCCGGCCAGCCCGCGGTCGGAGGTCGCGACGACGAGCAGCTGCACGTCGTCCCGGCCGGTGCCGGCCAGGAGCGGCGGCGCGCCCGGCATGCCGGCCATGCCGGAGGCGAGCGAGGCCAAGACGCGCTCCATGCGCTCGGCATAGGGACGCGCGGCTTCCGCCTGCTCCTGGGCGCGGCGCAGCCGTGAGGCGGCGACCATTTTCATCGCCGCGGTGATCTTCTGGGTCGAGCGGACGCTGCGGATGCGGTTGCGCAGGTCCTTCAGGCTGGGCATGGCTCCTACCCTGAACCGTCATGCCCGGACTTGATCCCGGCATCCACGGCGACATCGCCGCGTCGTGTCGTGGATGGCCGGGTCAAGCCCGGCCATGACGATAGAAGAAACATCACGCGAAATTCCGTGAGAAATCGTCGAGAAAGGCGGCGAGCCCCTTCTCGGTCGCGTCCGACACCTCGCGCTGGTCGCGGATTGCGGCGAGCAGCTCCGGATGCTTGCCGCGCAGGTCGGTCAGCATCAGGTGCTCGAAGCGGGTGATCTCCCCGACATCGATCCGGTCGGTATAGCCGCGCGTGCCGGCGAAAATCGTGACGACCTGCTCCTCGACCGGCACCGGCGAGAATTGCGGCTGCTTCAGCAGTTCGGTGAGCCGCGCACCGCGTGCCAACAGGCGCTGCGTCGTCGCGTCGAGATCGGAGGCGAATTGCGAAAACGCCGCCATCTCGCGGTATTGCGCCAGTTCCAGCTTGATGCGCCCGGCGACCTGTTTCATCGCGCGGATCTGCGCCGCCGAGCCGACCCGGCTGACCGACAGCCCGACATTGATGGCCGGCCGGATGCCACGATAAAACAGCTCGGTCTCCAGATAGATCTGGCCGTCGGTGATCGAGATGACGTTGGTCGGGATGTAGGCCGACACGTCGCCGGCCTGCGTCTCGATGACCGGCAATGCGGTCAGGGAGCCGGCGCCGTGGTCGTCGTTCATCTTGGCGGCGCGTTCCAAGAGCCGCGAATGAAGATAGAACACATCGCCGGGATAGGCCTCGCGGCCGGGCGGCCGGCGCAGCAGGAGCGACATCTGGCGATAGGCGACGGCGTGCTTCGACAGATCGTCGTAGATCAACAGCGCGTGCATGCCGTTGTCGCGGAAGAATTCGCCCATCGCGCAGCCGGCATAGGGCGCGAGGAACTGCAACGGCGCCGGCTCCGAGGCGGTCGCTGCCACGACGATCGAATATTCGAGGGCGCCGTAGTCCTGTAATGTCTTGACGATCTGGGCGACGGTCGAACGCTTCTGACCGACTGCGACATAGATGCAATAGAGCTTGCGGGATTCATCGGTGCCGGCGTTGATCTCTTTCTGGTTGAGGATGGTATCGATTGCCAAGGCCGTCTTGCCGGTCTGGCGATCGCCGATGATCAATTCGCGCTGGCCGCGGCCGATCGGCACCAGCGAATCGATCGCCTTCAGCCCGGTCTGCACCGGTTCGTGCACCGAGCGGCGCGGCACGATGCCCGGCGCCTTGACCTCGACGCGCGTGCGCGCGACCTCGCTGAGCGCTCCCTTGCCGTCGATCGGGTTGCCGAGCGCATCGACGACGCGGCCCAACAGGCCGCGGCCGACCGGCACGTCGACGATGGCGCCGGTGCGCTTGACGATATCGCCCTCGCCGATCCCGCTGTCATCGCCGAAAATGACGATGCCGACATTGTCGAGTTCGAGGTTGAGGGCCATGCCCCTCATACCGTTCGGGAACTCGACCATCTCGCCGGCCTGCACCTTGTCGAGGCCGTAGACGCGCGCGATGCCGTCGCCGACCGAGAGGACCTGGCCGACCTCGGCGACATCGGCTTCGCTGCCGAAGCCGGCGATCTGCTCCTTCAGGATCGCCGAGATTTCCGCCGCACGAATTTCCAT
>DATJUL010000238.1:0-2899 GCA_035502295.1 Allostellaceae bacterium
TTGTCGAGATTGTCGTGCAGGATGCGCCTTATGCCGTCAGGATCGCTGACGACGAACAGCCTGCGGCCGAGGAACCGGCGCTCGACGACGAGATCGTCAAACAATTGCTCGTCGCACGCGGCGAGCGAATTGTGCCGCGCCACGCGCAGGAATTGCAGCGCCGACAGCGGCCGCGGCGGCCGCGGCGGCATCGCCGGAAGCGGCTCGCTCTCCTCGGTAATCGTCATCGCGCCTCTTCGGCCGGTGTGGGCCGGCGCCCGCCGAGCTTACCGCACCCGCAGCGGCGGGCAAACCGGCGCGCCGCGGCCGGCGACCGCGGTCGGCATGATTCGTTCAGCCGGCCGGCACTTTGTGCGACACTCGCGGCAACGGCGCTATAAGGCGATGCGATGACGACGCTGCTCTTCACCCACCCGGCCTGCCTCGAACACGATCCCGGGGAATATCACCCGGAATCGCCGGCCCGTCTGCGCGCGGTGCTGGACGCATTGGCGGCGCCGGAGTTCGACCGGCTCGACCGCCGGCCGGCGCCCGAGGCCGCGCTCGACGACATCGCGCGGGTGCATTCGCGTGCGTTTGTCGAGCGCCTTCTGGCGGCGGTGCCGAGCGAGGGTCATCGCGGCATCGATGCCGACACGGTGCTCTCCGCAGCGTCGGGCCGAGCGGCGCTGCATGCTGCCGGCGCCGTCGTCGCGGCGGTCGATGCCGTCGCGGCCGGGGAGGGCGACAATGCCTTCTGCGCCGTGCGCCCGCCTGGCCATCACGCCGAGCCGCAGCGGTCGATGGGCTTCTGCCTGTTCAACAATGTCGCGATCGGGGCACACCGGGCGCGCGCCGCGCATGGTCTCAGCCGCGTCGCGGTCGTCGATTTCGACGTGCATCACGGCAACGGCACGCAGGCCTCTTTCGCCGCGGACGCGGACCTCTTCTACGCCTCGACACATCAATCGCCGCTCTATCCCGGCACCGGCGCCAAGAGCGAGACCGGGGTCGGCAACATCGTCAACGTGCCGTTGCCGCAGGGGGCCGGATCGCGCCAGTTCCGCCTCGGCTTCAGCGCCGCGATCCTGCCCGCGCTCGATGCGTTCCGCCCCGAGATGCTGCTGATTTCGGCCGGCTTCGACGCCCACCGCGACGATCCATTGGCGCAGTTGCGGCTCGACGAGAGCGACTATGCCTGGGCAACCGAGCAGTTGCTCGAGCTTGCCCGGCGGCACGCCGCGGGCCGCGTCGTCTCGACCTTGGAGGGCGGCTACGATCTGGGCGCGCTCGGGCGCAGCGCGGCCGCGCATGTCCGCGTCCTGCTGTCGGCGTGAACCGACCTGCTGTAATATTTATTAAGCACACAGGCTGTTCGCGCGCTACGATGGGAGGCCGGCGCGGGGTCAGCCTGCCATCGGCCGCAGAGGGGCGGAGATGAGCGATCCGAGCGCGGTGCCCGAAATCGCGTCGCTGAGTTTCGAGGATGCGTTGGCCGAGTTGGAGCAGATCGTGCGGCGGCTCGAAGCGGGACAGGTCAAACTCGACGAGGCGATCCAATTCTACGAGCGCGGCGCGCAGTTGAAGCGGCATTGCGAGCAGAAGCTCAACGAGGCGCAGCAGCGGGTCGAGCGCATCGTCATCGGGCCGGACGGCGCGGCGGCGGCCGAGCCGGCAAAACTCGACTGACAGCAACCTGCCGGGGATGAACCGTGTTCGCGAGGAGACGTGACCGAGGGATTGTGGCCTGACAGCGTCTCGGTCGCCGCGGCGACGGCGATCGCCGCCCGAGTCACCGACGCGCTGATCGACCGGCTGCTCGCCGTGCCGCCCGGGCTTGAGGCGCGGGTCTACGAGGCGATGCGCTATTCGGCGCTGGCACCCGGCAAGCGGCTGCGGCCGCTGTTGGTGTTGGCCGGGGCGCGGCTGTTCGGCGTGGCGCGGCGCAGCGCCTTGCAGGTCGCCGCGGCGGTCGAGATGGTGCATGCCTATTCGCTGATCCACGACGATCTGCCGGCGATGGACGACAGCGATCTGCGGCGCGGCCGGCCGACCTGCCACATCGAATTCGACGAGGCGACGGCGATCCTCGCCGGCGACGGGCTGTTGACGATGGCCTTCGCGGTGCTGGCGCAGCCGGAGACGCATGGCGACGCGGCGGTACGCTGCGATTTGGTCCGCGCGCTCGCGGCGGCGGCCGGCCCCGCCGGCATGGTCGGCGGCCAGATGATCGACCTGATCGCCGAGCGGCAGGTGCTCGATATCGGCGCGATCACCCGCCTGCAGCGCATGAAGACCGGCGCGCTGATCGCCTTTGCCTGCGAATCCGGCGCGATCCTCGCCAAGGCCGCGGCAGAATCGCGCACGGCGCTGCGCTTTTTTGCGCACGATCTCGGCCTCGCGTTTCAGATTGCCGACGACCTCCTGGATGTCGAGGGCTCGGCCGCCGAGACCGGTAAGCCGGTCGGCAGCGACGCCGCCGCCGGCAAGGCAACCTTCGTGTCGATCCTCGGGGTCGAACGGGCGCGGGCGCAGGCCGAACTGCTGATCGACCAGGCGATCGCCCATCTCGACGGGTTCGACGATAAGGCGGAACTTTTGCGACAAATCGCACGATATGTCGTAAACCGCCGCACGTGAGCGTGAGGAGCCCCACCTTGGACCAGAAGCCGCTCCACATTTCCAATCGCACGCCGCTGTTGGACCGCGTCGCCGTGCCGGCCGACCTGCGGCGATTGCCGGAATCCGATCTGCGGCAGGTCGCCGACGAATTGCGCGCCGAACTGATCGATGCGGTGTCGATCACCGGCGGGCATTTCGGCGCCGGCCTCGGCGTCGTCGAGCTGACCGTGGCATTGCATTACGTGTTCGATACGCCGCACGACCGGCTCATCTGGGATGTCGGCCACCAGGCCTATCC
>DATJUL010000239.1:0-5787 GCA_035502295.1 Allostellaceae bacterium
TGGCGTGCGCAGCTCGTGGCTCATATTGGCGAGGAACTCAGATTTGGCGCGATTGGCGAACTCGGCCTGGAGGCGCGCCTGCTCCATCTTGGCTTCCGCCGCCTTGCGCTCGGTGATGTCGGAATAGAGCGAGACGACGGCGCCGTCCGGCATTGCGCGACGGCGGATCTGCAGCACGATACCCGTTGCCGTCGTCCGCTCGATGACCGCCGGTACGTCGCGGAAGAAGCGATCGAAGCGCTCGCGCGCCTCGCGCGCCGGCGCCGCTACCGGCCCGAAATCGCCGCGCTCCGCCTGCATCAGCAGGATATCGTACAGGGTGGCGCCGGCCGGCTCGCCGAGGAGTTGCAGCAGCGACGCAAAGCGGCCGTTCCAAGCGATCAACCGCCCCCCGCGATCGAACACGCTCAGCCCCTCGCCCATGTTTTCGAGCGTGCTCTGCAACAGCCCGCTCTGTTCCTTGAACTGACGCTCGCGGGCGCGCAATTCGGCGACCGTGCGCTCCTGCACCCGGCACGCGCTCAGCATCAGGCCGGCGAAGACGGCGGCGATGATCGCCAACGCCAATTCCCGGATGTCCTTCGGCGCCGGCGTGAAGCCGATCGCGCCGCCGGCCAGGAGCAGCAGCGAGGCGGCGATCGTCAGCAGCCACGCCAAGCCTCCGGCCGTGTTCGGCACTTGCGGCGCGGCCCCGCGCGGCGCGCGGCCCCGCGACATCCCCGAAAGACCGCCGAACCGAAGGTGCACGTCGCCAGCCCTCGCCATGCGAGCCGATTTGACCTTGACGGAGTGCGGTTAATTTTTTGTTAGACGGCGCTCCGGGTCAAGCCGTCGCCATCGCGGTCGCACCGAGCGCGCCGAGGATCACGACCAGCCACGGCGGCATCCGCCACAGCGCCAAGAGCAGAAACGCGGCGATGCCGAGCGCGAAATCGCCGGGTCCCAAAATCGCGCTGGTCCACACCGGCCGGTAAAGCGCGGCGAGCAGCAACCCGACAACCGCGGCGTTGATGCCGGTCAGCGCGGCGCGCACGCCGCGCCGCCGCCGCAGCGCGTCCCAGAACGGCAACACGCCGACCAGCAGCAGAAACGACGGCAGATAGATCGCCGCGACGCAGATCAGCCCGCCCGCCCAGCCGCTCGGCGCCGGCTGCATGACCGTGCCGAGATAGGCGGCAAATGTGAACAGCGGCCCCGGCACCGCCTGCGCCGCGCCGTAGCCGGCGAGAAACGCGTCGTTGCCGAGCCAGCCGGGCGGCACGACCGCCTGCTGCAGCAGCGGCAGCACGACATGCCCGCCGCCAAACACCAGGGCGCCGGAGCGGTAGAAACTGGCGACGAGCGCCGCGAGGTGGCTGGCGCTCGCGTCCGCCAGCGCCGGCAGGCCGATGAGCAGCGTGAAGAACAGCGCCAGCGCGACGACCGCCAGCGGACGCGCGATCGTCACCGGCAGCGGCGCCGCTTCGCGGACGGTTGCGGCCGGCAGCAGCCAGCGCCCGATCAGCCCGCCGGCGGCGATCGCGCCGACCTGCCCCGCCGCAGACGGCGCCGCCAATGCCATGACCGCGGCGCCGACCGCGATCGTCGCGCGCTCCCTGTCGGGACACAGATTGCGCGCCATGCCCCACAGCGCCTGCGCGACGACCGCGACCGCGACGACCCTCAGCCCGTGCAGCCATGGCACGCGCGCAATGTCGCCGAGCCGGCCGACCCCGTAGCCGAACAGGATCATCGCCAGCGCCGACGGACCGGAAAACCCGATCCACGCCGCCAGCGCTCCCGGCAGCCCGGCGCGCAGCAAGCCGATCGTGATGCCGGTCTGGCTCGACGCCGGGCCGGGCAGAAACTGGCACAAGGCGACGATGTCGAGATAGTGCGCCTCGTCGAGCCACCCCCGGCGCTCGACGAACTCGCCGCGGAAATAGCCGAGATGCGCCAGCGGCCCGCCGAAACTGGTCAGCCCGAGGCGCAGGAACGCAAGGAAGACCTCGAATGCCGAGCCGCGGCGAGCGGTGGCATCGACTGCGCCGCGCGTCTCGCCGCTCTCTGCCATCGCGCCCTCCTCCGCGCCGCCAACCTGAGCGCGATGACACTCCGCAGCGCGGCGGCAATCTCGTCAAGCGGTCGGGCCGCGGTCAGATCGCGGCAGCGAACAGGCCTTCACGATCGGAAAGATGCCGGCGAGTTGCGCCACCACGACGAGCGCGACGAGAGCCTTGATCGAGACGTCGTACAAAGCCCCCTCGGCGACGCTGCCGACGCACCAGGCGATGCCGAACAGCGCCGTGAAGAGGCCGTAGGCGCCGCCGCGCCGCTCCACTGGGATCATCGTCGCCACCGCCGCCGACATCAGCGACTCGTGCGCGCCAAGTCCAACCCCCCACAGCACCGCGCCGACCAGCGCCGCAGCGAAGCCGCCGAAAAACACCAGCGGCGCGTAGACCGCAACCGCCGCCGTGACGGGCGCCAGAATGACCAGGCCGAAGCGGTCGAACACCTTGCCGAAGACGAGCGAGCCAATGCCGCCCGCGCCCATCGCCAACGCGTAGAAGATCGGGACCCACGGCCCCGATACCGTGCCGGCCCTGGCGAAATGATAGGAGATCAGCGGGTAATCGGCGAACCCAAAGGCCACCGCGGCGGCGCCGGCGGCATACCACCAGAATGCCGGCGGGTAACGGAACGCACCGGCCGCCTCTGGCGGCGCAATCACGCCGGCGTCGGGATACCGCATCCGGAGTCGCAGCAGGATCGCCAGCGTCACGGCGACCGGCAGGGCCAGCACCGCAAACGCGATGTGATAGGCATTTGCCGTGGCTGCCAGAACGCCGGCCACGGCCAGAGGGCCTAGCAGCGCACCGGCCTGGTCGAGCGCCTCGTAAACGCCGAACGCCCAGCCTTGGCCGAGATGCTCACCGGCCGCCGCCAGCATCACGTCACGCGGCGGGTTGCGCGTTCCCTTGCCGGCACGTTCGGCGACGATAAGGCCCGCCGCCACCGGCCAGTTCATCGCCAACGCCAGCGCCGGCACCGCCGGCAATTGCACGAAATAGCCGATGAGCGTGATCGGCCAATAGCGGCAGCTGCGATCGGCGAGACGGCCGGACGCGAGCCGTACGACATAGCCGAGCAGTTCACCGAGGCCGGCGATGCTGCCGACGACGAGGCCGCTGGCACCTAAGGTCGCGAGATAGGGGCCGAGAATGCTGCGCCCGCCTTCGTAGGCGAAATCGGCAAACAGGCCCACCACGCCGAACAACACAACGAAGCCGAGCCCGGACCGCTCAGTCCAGCGGGGAGTAGCGGGCGCGGCGGCGATGGAAGCCGGCTCTGCCTGATCCATGCCGTGCGCCGTCGTCACGGCCGATGCGGCAGTGCGCGGCCGTCCATGTCGTCGCGGCCGATCCGGAGATGACGTAAGACAGTCGGCGCGATATCAACAAGCGAGGTCGGTTGCTGCCGCTCGCCCGGCAGAAAGCCGCCGCCCGCGACGACGAGAAACGGCCGCTGCTCGTTGGGGCCGAGGCCGCCGTGCTGGCCGAACCCGATTTTGCTGTCGCGATCCATCGGGTCCTGCACGATCGGGCAGTAGCCGGTGACACCGTGCGGGTTGTCGCGTTCTTCGCCCGCCAGCGTGACCGCGATGCGCATCTTCGTGTGAAGCGGCAAGCCGACCGCGGCGAGCCGCTCGCCGCTGAACATCTTGCCGACCCAGTTCTCGGCGGCGAGGAAACGCGCGACCCGCGATACCCGGTCGCTCTCGGGATCGGCGAAATACAGCGTCGCCGCGGTGCCCTGCGGCGCGACGACGACATCGCGCGAGTCCGGCCCGTCCTTGAGGCCTGCCGCGATCAGCAGCGCATCGAGATCGACGGCGTGCGCGACCGTTTCCATGCCATGGTCCGAGCCGGCAATGAACAGGATGTCGTCGCCCGCGGGATCGAGCCGGCGCACGGTCTCGAATACCAGGCGCACGCATTGATCGGCGGCGGTGATCGCGGCGCGGTGCTCGGGCGAGCCGAGCGGCGCATGATGGCCGGTGTAATCCGGCTCCGACAGCCACAATATCGCCAAGGACGGCGCCCGCTCCTCGATGATCTCGGCGCAGAACCGCTCGGTCATCGCGCGGTCGCCGGCCGCGCCTTTCTTCAAGGCGGCGCTGGCCGGGTCGTCGAGCGGCGTGCGGCCGGGGCCATAGCTGCCGGCCGCGTGATAGACATAGCCATGCCCGTCCGGGTCCTGGAAATAGGCCGCGCCGGGCGAGACGTTGGCGCACGAGATCGAGGTCTCACCATGCCAGCGCAACCGCTCGGCCATGGTCGGCACGTGCAGGGTGCGGCCCGTTGCGCGGCGCAGCCGGTCGGGAAAATCGGGGTGGCCGGCCGAGCGGCACACGAGCCCGTCGCCTTCGTCCAACGCCATCGTATTGCCGAGGAGGCCGTGGCGGGCGGGAAGGCAGCCGGTCGCGATCGAGGCGGCGCTCGCCCTGGTCGTCGATGGAAAGACGCCGCGATGCGCGGCAAACCAGGCGCCGCGTTCGCGCAGTTCGCAGAGAAACGGCGCGTCCTGCGGCCCGATCAGGTCGCGCCGCAGGCTGTCGCAAATGACGATGACCGCGCGCCGCTCTCTGCTCATGACGCCACCCCGTTCAGCGCATGGTGGAAAATATCGTAATTGCGCAGCCCCGGCGATGGCGCCCGATAGTCGGGCAGGAGCGGCCGCGACAGCAGAAACGGCACCCTCTGCTCATAGGTCCCGCCGTGCGAGCGCAGCCGATGGCCGGCCAATGCCGACAGGTCGTGCTCCGCCGCCGTCGCGCCGAGCGCAGTGTTGCGGTCGCCGGTCACGACGAGATCGGCTTCGAGATCGAGCGGCAATTCGTAGAGCGCGGCCGCTTCCTCGCGGTCGAGGACGCGATCGACGCCCGGCACGGCGCGGATTGCCGCCGCCATCGCCGCGAGCGGCACAGCGTTCTTGCGATAGACCCGGACGAACGAGCCGAGCGCGCCGTGATGGCGCACAAACGGGTCGGTGATCGGGCAGATGACGCGCGCGGCGCCGGCGCCGAATTCGGCGTTCAGCACGTCTTCGAGAAAGATGACGTGCGGGCTTCCGTCGGGCAGCGCCTTGTCGTTCATGCCGTGGTCGGCGGTGAGGGCGACGACGCAGCCCAGTTCCGCGAAATGGGCGAGGCGCCGATCAAGCGCCTGATGAAATTCGAGCGCTTGCGGCGCGTCCGGCGCATTGCCGTGCTGCACGTAATCCGACAGCGAGAGATAGAGCAGCTCCGCGCGGCCCTGGTCGACGAGGCGCAACCCGGCGTCGAGCACAAAGAGCGACAGGTCGGCCGAATACATGTCGGGTGTCGGCCGGCCGACCAATTCCGCGACCCGTTCGATGCCATGCTCGTCACGCGTGCAGCGATCAGCCAGTTCCGACGAAAAGCAGATGCCGCCGCGGCCGATCAGCAGACCCTTGCCGAGCATGCGGCGCAGTTTGTCCTTGGCAGTGATCGCCGCGACCGCGACGCCGGCCTCGGACATCCGCCCGAGGATCGTGTCGCCCCGCACCATCGCCGGGTCGGTCATCATGATTTCGGCGCCGCTTGCGCGGTCGAGCGCGAAATTGCCGGCAATCCCGTGCACTGAAGGCGGCGCGCCGGTGACGATCGACAAATTGTTCGGGTTTGTGAAGGTCGGCATGACCGCATCGGCGAGCGCATAAAAGCCGCCCTGCCGCCAGCGCGCGATCGTCGGCAGCACGCCCGCCGCGATCCCCGCCTCGATA
>DATJUL010000240.1:0-3544 GCA_035502295.1 Allostellaceae bacterium
CTTGAGCATGCCGGCGCACGAGCCGGACGGCGCGACGACGTAGTCATAGCCGGCAAACCCGGCGATGACCTGGCGCGCGATCGCCTTGGCATCGCCGCGGTCGCCGGAATTGTACGCCGGCTGGCCGCAGCAGGTCTGCGCCCGCGGCACCTCGACCGTACAGCCGGCCCGCTCCAACAGCGCAACGGCGGCAAACCCGACGCTCGGCCGGAACAAATCGACAAGACAGGTCACCAGCAGCGCGACGCGCGGCGCCGACGGCTCGGGCATTGCGGCTCAGCCGCTGGAGGTCGCCGCCAGGACCCAGTTCGGGTCGGAGGAGCGGGTATCGCGCGCGAAGGTCCAGAAATCGATCTTTTCGATCGGCTGTTCGGGATCGCCGTCGACGACGCGGCCGTCGTGCCCGCGCAACGCGTGGATCTGGTCGGAGACGAATTTGACCGTGACGCGGGCCATCCGGCCGGCGAGCCCGGCCTCGGCGATCTCGCTGTCCTTGAGCTGCACGATCGTGGTTTCGAGCCGCTCGCCGGCGGCGTTGCGCTCGTCGATCGCGGTACAGAACGGCTTATAGACATCGTCACTCAACAACGGCCGCAGCCGCTCCTTGTCGCCGGCGGCAAAGGCGCCGACGATCGTCGCGAACGCGATCCGGGCGCCGGCAATAAACTGCTCCGGATCGAAGCCGGGATCGGCGCTGCGGAGCTGTGCCGCCGCGGCCTCGGCGCTGCCCAGCGGCGGCGCGGCGAGACGCGACATCGGCGGCGCAGCGGCGCGATTGGCGAGTGCGACGACATTGCTGCCGGGCGGCGGCGGGTGGCCGATCGGGTCGCGGCGCCGCTCGTTGCCGGTGCGGCGACCGAGCACGCTGCGCAGCCGCAACACCAGAAACACCGCGATCATCGCGAACAGAACGATATCGAAATAATGCGGAAATGCGTCCATTGCGTCCCGGGGACTGCGACCTTCCCGGCTCGTCCCGGGCAAGCCTTGCGGCGTTCACAAACCTAGATAAGACCTCGCCGCCGCGCCGGCAAGCCGCTGTAAGGTTAACGCCGGCGCAGGCGCGATTGCGGGGTCGGTGCGATCCGTGCTAGCGGAGGCGCGATCGGCGCGAGACGGTAGGAGAGAGCAATGTCCGACGGCTCCATCGGCAACGGCCCGGCCGGACCGCCGCAGCCGGCCCAGGCCGGCGCGCCGCCGCAGGGCCAACAGATCCTTGTCAATGCCCAATACATCAAGGACCTGTCGTTCGAGAACCCGCGCGCGCCGCACAGCCTGCGGCAACCGGCCGGACCGCCGTCGGTCGACATCAATGTCGATGTGAGAGCGCAGGGTCTCGGCCCCGACATGTTCGAGGTGATCCTGACGATCAACGCCGGTGCGAAAGTGCAGGACGAGCAGCTGTTTCTGGTCGAACTGGCCTATGGCGCGGTCGTCACGGTGCGCAATGTGCCGCAGGAACTGCTGTCGCCGATCGTGCTGGTCGAGACGCCGCGGCTGATCTTCCCGTTCGCCCGCAATATCATCGCCGATACGACGCGCGACGGCGGCTTTGCGCCGCTGTTGATCAACCCGATCGATTTCGCCGATCTGCTGCGCCGCAAGAACGCCGCAGCGGCGGCCGGCGACGCGGCCGCCGGCGCGACGCTCTGAGTCGTCGGGCGCGGCTGTCAAGCGCCGATTGCGAGCCACAGCGGCCGGGTGATCGCCGCCAGCATCGCCTGGTGCGCGGCGAGCTCCTGTCCTGTCGGCGCGTGCGGCCGCGGCGGACGTGCCGGTCCACGCGCGGCCTCGATTTCGGCCAAGCCCTCGACGCTCGGCCCGATGGTAAAATCGAGGCCGGGCTGGCGCCCGCCGAGCAACTCGATGTAAACCGCCGCCAGCAGGTTGCAGTCGATCTCGGCGCCGTGCAATTCCCGTTCCGAGCGATCGATTGCGAACCGCCGGCACAGCGCGTCGAGGCTGGCCGGCGCACCCGGAAAGCGACGGCGCGCCACCGCCAGCGTATCGACAAACGGACAGGCGAGCGGCGGCCTGCCGAGCCGGGCCAACTCGGCGTTGATGAACGCCAGGTCGAATTCGGCATTGTGGATAACCAGCCGGTCGCCGCCGATGAACGCCGCCAACTCGTCGGCGATCGCTGCGAACGGCGGGTATGCCGCGAGAAACTCGGCACTCAGGCCGTGCACCGCCAGCGCATCGCCCGGCACGTCGCGCCCCGGATCGACATAGCGGTGAAACTTGTTGCCGCTCGGCACATGATGGATGAGTTCGACACAGGCGATCTCGACGATGCGGTGGCCGGCCTGCGGATCAAGCCCGGTCGTCTCGGTATCGATCACGATCTCGCGCATCGCCTCTCCCCCCGTCTGCGCCGCGGCGCCTGTCCGGCCCGCAATTGCCGCACGATCGCCCGCAACCGGCGAAAGCCCTCGCCGCGGCCGAGCGCGGTCCATACGACAAAATCGGCGCGGCGGCGCTTTTCCCGATCGGGCATCTGCGCGCCGAGAATGCCGGCGAGCCGCGCTGCGCTCATGCCTGGCCGACGCATGACCCGCTCGCGCTGCAGCCGCGCCGGCGCCGATACGACGACGACATAATCGCAGCGCATGCCCCCGCCGGTCTCGAACAACAGCGGGATGTCGAGCACCGCCAGCCGCGCGCGCCGGGCCCGCGCGCGCCCGACGAAGCGCCGTTCCGCGGCCCGCACGAGCGGATGCAGGACGGCTTCGAGCCGGCGCAGCGCGATCGGATCGTTGAACACACGCTGCCCGAGGCGCGGCCGATCGATGCCGCCCGCCGCGGTGCCGGCGCCGGGAAACACGGCTTCAACCGGCGCCACCGCGGCGCCGCCCGGCGCCAGCAGCCGATGCACCTCGGCATCGGCATCGAATACCGGCACGCGGAGCCGCCGCAGCGTCGCCGCAGCGGTGCTTTTGCCCATGCCGATCGAACCGGTCAGACCGAGAACAATCACAGCGTCACCGCCATTGTTGACAACACCGCGGCGCGCAGATCCGGGGTCGCCGCGACCGGCGTGCCGAACCAGGCCTCGAAGCCCGGCCGCGCCTGGTGCAGCAGCATGCCAAGGCCGTCCACCGTCACATTGCCGCGCTGGCGCGAAGCAGTCAGCAGCGCCGTCTCCAGCGGCACGTAAACAATATCGACGACGACAGCCGCCGGCGGCAACAGCGACAGATCGATCGCCAGATCGGGCTCGCCGGTCATGCCGAGGCTGGTCGTGTTGACCAGAAGCCCGGCCTCGTCGAGAGCGTCGCTGCGCGCGTCCCACGGCCATGCGGCGATGCGCGTCGCCGCGCTGCCAAGTTCGCGGGCAAGCGCCTCGGCGCGCTCGCGCGTCCGGTTGACGAGGCGGATGTCGCCCACGCCAGCCTCGCTCAGCGCCGCAACCACCGCGCGCGCCGCACCGCCGGCGCCGAGCACAATTGCCGGCCCCGCTGCCGGCCGCCATTGCGGCGCATGCTCGCGCAGATTTTCGCTAAAGCCATAGGCGTCGGTATTGCCTCCATCAAGGCTGCCGTCA
>DATJUL010000241.1:0-9599 GCA_035502295.1 Allostellaceae bacterium
ATCAGCAGGCGGTGCGTCGCGGTCTCGGCCATGCCGCAGTCGCCTGGCGCGTCGCCGCCGCCAACGCGGTGCTGATCGGCTGCGGCTGGGCAGCGGAGCAGGGATGGGGCGTCATCGCGCTGGCCGCCGCGGCGGTCGTGACCGGGCTGCTGCTCGCCGATCTTGCCGGACTGCCGCGACGCGGCCCCGCCGCGGAAGAGCCGGACGGCGCCGCCTGATCGCGAGCTGCTGCGCCACGCGCGGCGGGCCTTGCCGCGGTGGCGCACCGACCCTATACCCGGCGCAGCATCGCCGAGAGGAGGTCCCGCGTGACGCCGCCGCCGCGCCCGGTTCGCCGGGCGTTGATCTCGGTCAGCGACAAGACGGGTCTCGTGCCGTTCGCGCGCGCATTGGCGGCGCGCGGTACGGCGCTCGTCTCGACCGGCGGCTCGGCGCGGGTGCTCGCCGAGGCCGGCCTGCCCGTCACCGAGGTGGCGGCGCTGACCGGCGTCCCGGAGATGCTCGACGGCCGGGTCAAGACACTGCATCCGGCGGTGCATGGCGGCCTCTTGGCGCGCCGCGACCGGCCGGACCATAGGGCGGCGCTGGCGGCGCACGGCATTGCCGAGATCGATCTGCTCGTCTGCAACCTCTATCCGTTCGCCGCGACCGTCGCCGCCGGCGCCGAGCGAGACGAGTGCATCGAGACCATCGACATCGGCGGTCCGGCGCTGATCCGCGCCGCCGCCAAAAACCACGAGTTCGTCGCGGTCGTCACCGACCCTGCCGATTACGCTGCGGTGCTCGCCGAGATCGCTGCGGCTGGCGGCACCAGCCGCGATCTGCGCCGCCGCCTGGCGCGCCGCGCCTATGGGCTGACCGCTGCCTACGATGCGGCCGTGGCCGAATGGTTCGCGCGCGACGCCGGCGTCGAATTTCCCGAGACGATGGTCATCGCCGGCCGTCTCGCGGAGGTGACCCGCTACGGTGAGAACCCACACCAGAAAGGCGCCTTCTACCGCACCGACGACCGGCGCCCCGGCGTCGCGACCGCCCACCAGTTGCAGGGCCGGGAGCTGTCGTACAACAATTACGCCGACACCGACGCGGCCTTCGAGCTGGTCGCCGAATTCGCCGAGCCGGCGGTCGCGATCATCAAGCACGCAGGCCCGTGCGGCGTCGCGCTCGGCGCCGATTTGCGCGCGGCGTGGGACCGCGCGTTGGCGTGCGATCCGCTCAGCGCGTTCGGCGGGATCGTCGCGGTCAACCGCCCGCTCGATGCCGCGACCGCCGAGGCGGTCGAGAAACTCTTGATCGAGGTCGTCATCGCGCCCGAGATCGACGACGACGCGCTGAAGTTCCTCGGACGCAAGCGCCTGTTGCGCGTGCTCGCGACCGGCGGCATGCCCGATCCCGGGGCGCCGGGGATGACGTTCCGTTCGCTCAACGGCGGCTTTTTGCTGCAGGAGCGCGACCGGGTCACGGTTGATGCCGCAACCCTGAAGGTCGTCACGCAACGCGCACCGACAGAGGCGGAAATCGCCGATCTGCTGTTCGCCGACACGGTTGCCAAGCACGTCAAGTCGAACGCCATCGTGTTCGCGAAAGCGGGCGCGACGGTCGCCATCGGCAGCGGCCAGCCGAGCCGCGTCGACAGCGTCCGGATTGCCGCGCTGCGCGCCGCCGCGATCGGCCGGGCCGCGGGACCGACCAACGCGCCGACGGTCGGTTCGGTCATCGCCTCGGACGCGTTCTTTCCGTTCGCCGACGGGCTCGAAGAGGCGATCCGCGCCGGCGCGACGGCGGCAATCCAGCCGGGCGGCTCGCGCCGCGACGCCGAGGTCATTGCGGCCGCCGATAAAGCCGGCATGGCGATGGTCTTCACCGGCCTGCGCCACTTCCGGCACTGACGCCGGCCGCCCGGATGATCGGCGGCGCGCAGCCGGCCCTCGACGACGCGTTCGACAGCTTTGCGCCGGCGGAAATGGTCGCGGTGCCGCGCGACGCCATGCTCGGGCATCTGCGGCCGGTCGGCCGATATGCTGTCGATCGCCGTGCGACGGAGCGCCGGGGCGCGCTGACGATGCACCAGTATCGCGTCTCGGCCGCCGCCTATCGCGGATCGGAGGTCGCGATCCATCTGCGGCTGTGCGTCGCTGACCCAAACGACAAGCGGGTCGTGCTGTCGATACCGGGGGGCGGCGGCGCCTTTCAGGAAGAGACGCTGTGGTGGCTCAGCGGCCGCTTTCAGGAGAACCACGCGGCGGTCGATTGGCTCGGGCGCGGCAGATCGCCCGAGCATCCGCACCTGCGCTGCGATTACGACCCGATGTATATGCCGGAAGACCACATCGAGGACGCCTTTCTGTTCCATAACCTGGCGGCGATCTGGGCGGCGCTCGACTGGCTGTTCCATATCGGCTACCGGCCGAGCGCGGTGGCGGGCGGCAGCTGGGGCGGCGTTTTGTCGTTCCTCATCGCGGCGCTCGACCGCCGGGTCGCGCGCATCTTTGCGACCTTCGGCTGCGGCGGCATGGGTTTTTACGGGGTCGAGAAGCGCAGCATGTGGGATGCGGCGATCGAGGCGATGGGGCCGCGGCGCACGGCGTTGTGGCGCAGCGCCTTCGATCCCTTGCTGCGGCTCGGCGACATCGCAGCGCGCGTCTATTACGAGACCGCGGCGAACGACAAATTTTTCTCGATCGGCATGGCGATGGAAACGGTGCGGCGCGTGGCGACCCTCGACTTCCTGTCGATCGTCGCGAACCAGGACCACACGATGCAACCGTACGGCGTTCAGCCCTACGTCGTGCAGCATCTCCCGCCCGAGCAGCTGCGCCAGTGCGCGGCGACAAACGACATCCGCCTCGAGTGGGACGCGCGCGCGGCTTCCGTCATCGCCGCGCCGCTGCCCGACGACAGCCCGGACATTCGCCTCTTGTGGTCGGAGCAGCTGCCGGCGCACGGCAATATGAGCCGGGAATGGTTCGCCTTGGCGGCGGACGAAGCGCGGAACGGGCGGGCGGTTTTCCGGATGCCGCGAACGTCGCCGGAGGCGGCCGCGCTGTTTTTTCTGAACCGCCCGGTAAGGCTCGATGCGGCAACGACGATCAACACATCGACTGCGATATTCCGTGCCGGCGCGCAGACGCCGCCCGCGGCGGCTTCGGCTGCGGCCCTCCATCGAACGCTGCTCACTGCCGCCGGCGCCGATCCGTGGCCGGCGCCGGTCGGCGACAAGTCGCACCCGCCGGTCGCGGCCGAGGAAGCCGGTTGGCGCGTGCGGTTTTCCGCCATGCCGCGCGCCCGCGTCACCCGGTTCGGCGTGCGGCCGTGGCTGCTGCCGCGGCGGTGGCTGGCGATCGAGGTCGCGCTCGCCGCACCGCTCCCCGAGACAGCGGCACCGCTCGTGCTGTTCTTGAGCCGGCGGTATCAGCGCAATGACGAGGAAGCGGTCGGCCAAGCGTTCTCCGACGCCGAGTCGCGGCGGGATGGAGCGCGGCGGATCTATCGGTTTCGCCGCGACCGGTTCATGCCGACGGTCGTCGTCGAAGAGCGCTTCCGGAGCCATGCGCTGCCGCCGGCCGAGGCCGTTCTCGACGATTTCGACGCGGTCGGCATCATCGATCCGGCGGGCCGGGTCGCCGCCGACATTGTTCTCGTCTCGATCGAAATTTGCCAACATGATCCCGCCGGCGACTTCCGCCGGTGACGCGACGGCGAGGGCAGCAAAGATCGGCGATGGAACCGCGACCGCGATATGCCTGGGTGGTCGAGACGCGTTTTGATCGCGCGGTCGTGTGCGCCATCCTCGACCGGTTTCGTCCCTTTCGCGTCGAAGTCAATTTCGCGAACGGTTTCTCGACCGCCGAATACGGCGACCGGGTGGCCTACGCTAACCGCGAGCCGCTTGCCAAATTGCACTATTTCGAGCCGGAGCTGCCGCTCGAACGCCGGCCTGCCGTGCTCGATATCGGCTGCCATCTCGGCTATTACGGTCATTATCTGCTGCAGCACGGCGCGACATCCTATACCGGCGTCGAACGCGACGAGCGTTTGTTCGACGCCGGCAAACTGATTCGGGCATTGTCGGAGCAGAACCTGACCGCGCTGCGCTTGATGCACGGCGATTTCGGCAATCCGGCAACGCAGCAGCTGGCGGCGCAGCTCGGCCCCTATGATGTCGTGCTGTCGCTTGCCTCGCTCAACAACATCGGCAACCTGACCGGTGCGCTGCTCGCGCTGCCGCGGTTGATGACCGAAGATGGCATGCTGGTCCTCGAGTATCTGGCGATCGAGACGGAGGAGCCGATCAGCCGCTTTCATGCCGACGGTTTTGCCGGCGACAGCACGTTTCGCTGGTCCGTTTCCGAAAGCTTGGTCGATCAGGTGCTTGGCTCAGTCGGAATGGTGCGCGCCCGGCGCCTCCTCGAATGGAAGGACGACGCCGTGCTCGGCCGCGGTCACCTGAAAATCATGGCGCTCTACCGGCGCACCGCGACGACATAGCGGAGGTCCCATGGTCAACGGACCGGTGTTCGTCGCCGGCTGTCCGCGCTCCGGCACCTCGGCGCTGAGCTGGGCGATCGCGGCGCACCCCGGGTATTGGTCCTCGGCGGAGACCCATTTCTTCTATTATCTGCTGCGGGAACGCAAGGAATCGCTGCGGCAGGTGTACGAACTGTCGAGCGCGGAACCTTCCTGGCTGCACCGGCATAAGATCAGCTACGGGCATTTTCTCGCCCATATCGGTTTCGGTTTCGATCGCATGCTGCGGCAGCAGGCCGGCGGGCGGCAATGGATCGACGGCTCGCCGGAGAACGTCATGGTCGGCGAGCAGCTGCTGCAAATGTTCCCGTCGGCGCACATGTTCGTCATCGTGCGCGATCCGCGCGGCGTCTGCCTGTCGATGTTGAACTCCGGTTTCAAATCCGAGTGGGCTCACAACCTGGCCGCGGCCATCCGCGAGTGGAAACACTACGTGCCGCTCGGTCGCGCGCTGGCGGCGGCGCATCCGGATCGGGTGTGCGAGATCAGGCATGAGGACATGCGCCAGTGCCCCGCCGCGGTGGCCGCGACGATCGGCGAACGCCTCGGGCTCAGCGCGCCGCGCGCGATCTCGGAATTTCTCGCGACGACGACGATCAACAGCAGCTTCGAGAACCGTTCGCCGCCGGAAGCCGCCCGTCGGCGCGACGAATTTCTCGCCGAATACGGCGATTTGATCCTCGCCGAGACTGCTGAGTTGGCGCGGGCCTACGGCTATGTTGAGGCGACCGGACGGTGCGACGCCGCGGCCGTTTCGCTTCGGCCCGACGGTCGCTAAGGTGCGGGAATGAAGCGGTTCGGGGTGGGGGCGATCGTCGCGCTGGCGGTGACCGTGGCGGTGGCGCCGGCGTTACCGGCTGCGGCCGCGCGGCAACGCCGGGCGACGCATGGCGAGATCGCCGCCGCGGCCGAGACGCTCGGCTCAGCCGGCGCCTGGTCGGCCTATGTGGCGCACGATCATACCGGCCGCGTCTGCTATCTCGCCGGTCAGCCGCAGCGCAGTGTTGCGGCGGGCGTGCGGCGCGACCAGCCGATGGCGATGGTCACCCACCGCCCGGCCGAACACATCGCCGATGTCGTCAGCTTTGTCGAAGGCTACGAGCTGAAGCCGGCGAGCGTCGTCACCGTCGCCGTCGGCGACCGCAAATTCCACCTGTTCACCAAAGGCGACAGCGCCTGGGACAAAACCTCCGAGCTCGACCGCACGGTCGTCGCGGCGCTCGCCCGCGGGACGACGGCCGTCGCGACGGGCGAGGCCGAGAACGGGCGCCGGACGACCGACATCTACTCGCTCGACGGGTTCTCGAAGGTGCTGGACCTGATCGACAAGGCCTGCGGCGTCAGCCGCGCGGGCGACGTCCTGCCGCCGCGGCACCCTGCCGTGCGTCGCCGGCACCACGGCCACGCGCAAAAGCGCCACAAAAGCCCGACTGCATGACGCCCACCGGGCCGACAAGGCGCTGGAAATCCATCGGCCAACGCCCTCGCATTGAGGGGTTTGCGCCCATATGAGCGACATGTCCTGCCCCGACCCGGCGATCGCGAGCCGGCGCGCCAATCTTGTCGGCATCGGCCGTGGTGAACTCGCCGCCGAGATGGCGGCGTTCGGCGCCGAGCCGTTCCGCGCCAGCCAGTTGTGGCACTGGATCTATCACCGCGGCGCTGCCGATTTCGCCGTGATGACCAGCCTCGCGAAGGGCTTCCGCGAGCGGCTGGCGGCGCATTACGCGCTGCGCCGGCCGGCGGTCGCCGGCGCCCAGGTTTCGGCCGACGGCACGCGCAAATGGCTGCTGCGCTTCGCCGACGGGCAGGAGGTCGAGACCGTCCACATCCCGGAAGCCGACCGCGGCACCCTGTGTCTCTCGTCGCAGGTCGGCTGCACGCTGAATTGCACGTTCTGCCACACCGGCACGCAGCGCCTGGCGCGCAATCTCGACGCCGCCGAGATCGTCGGTCAGGTCATGCTGGCGCGCGACGCGCTCGGCGAATGGCCGAGCCCGCGCGACGACCGGCAATTGACCAACATCGTGCTGATGGGCATGGGCGAGCCGCTCTACAATTACGACAACGTCGCAGCGGCACTGAAGATCGTCATGGACCCGGAGGGATTGGCGATCTCGCGCCGCAAGATCACGTTGTCCACCGCCGGCGTCGTGCCGGTCATCGCGCGGGTCGGCGCCGAACTCGGCGTCAACCTCGCGATCTCGCTGCACGCGGTCACCGACGCGTTGCGCGACCGCCTCGTGCCGCTTAACCGCAAATACCCGATCAGCGATCTGCTCGACGCCTGCCGCAATTATCCCGGCGCGAGCAATGCGCGGCGCATCACATTCGAATATGTGATGCTGAAGGGCGTCAACGACAGCCCGGAAGAGGCGAGGGAACTGGTGCGCCTGTTGCGCGGCATCCCGGCCAAGGTCAACTTGATCCCGTTCAACCCGTGGCCCGGCGCGCCGTACGAATGCTCGACCGAAGCGGCGATCGCGGCGTTTTCCGAGATCCTGTTCGATGCCGGCTATTCGGCGCCGGTCAGGACGCCGCGCGGCCGCGACATCGCCGCCGCCTGCGGCCAGCTCAAATCGGCGAGCCTGCACCCGCGGCTCGCCGCGTCGGCATAGGCCGCGATCCGAAACTCGACCCGACCGGCTCGGCGCGCTATGACCCGCCGACGGGGAAGCGCACAACGAGGGAGCGATGGCTGAGCTGCGGGTGAAGAGCGAGATTGCCGGCGCGGTGTGGAAGATCGAAGTGGCGGTCGGCGACCGGGTCGCCGAAGACGACCCGCTGGTGATCCTCGAAGCGATGAAGATGGAAATCCCGCTGCTGGCGCCGCGCTCCGGCATCGTCAAGGCGATCCTCGTCGCCGAGGGCGATCGGGTGGCCGAAGGCGAGGTTGCCGTGGTGCTCGACTGAAAGGGAGAAGTGCGATGCGCCTCGGCGGCGGCGCCGGCATGCGGCCATGGTGTGTCGCCGCGCTCGCGGTTGCGCTGCTTGGGGCCGGCGGGGCGGTTGCCGCTCCGGCGCCGGGCGCGAGCAATCTGCCGCTGTTGACGACGCCGGAATTTCCGTCGCCGGGGCCGCCGCACTCGGCCGCAGCCGACGCCACGACCTACGAACGCTGCATGAATCTGGCCCGCGACGATCCGGCAGCCGCAAAGAAACTCGCCGAGGATTGGCACCGGCGCGGCGGCTTTCATCCCGCCGAGCATTGCTATGCGGTCGCGCTGATCGGCCTCGGGGATTACCGGGAAGCGGCCGGGCGGCTCGAGGCGCTGGCGGAAGCGATGACGCACGCACCGGCCGGCCTGCGCGCCGGCGTGCTCGACCAGGCGGCGCAGGCCTGGCTCCTCGCCGGCGATACGGGCCGCGCCTATGACGACGACAGCGCCGCCCTCCGCCTCAACCCCGGCGATGCCGCGCTGCTCGTCGACCGCGCCGAGGCGGCCGGCGCCGCGCATCGCTACGACAAGGCGATCGCCGATCTCGACCGGGTGCTGAATGCCGATCCCCGGCGGCTCGATGCGCTGATCTATCGCGCCACCGCGTATCGCGAGCTGGGCAAGCTCGCGCCGGCGCTGGCCGACATCGACGCCGCGCTGAAGCTGGCCCCCGAGTCGGTCCCGGCGCTGCTCGAACGCGGCAATATCCTCGGCATCCAGGGCGACGTGGAAGGCGCGCGGCGCGCCTGGGAGCGCGTCGCCGCGCTGGCGCCGGCCACCGCGGCGGCAGCGGCCGCCAAGGCCAATCTGGCGCGTCTCAACCTGCTCGGCCCCGCGATCCCGACCGCGCCGCCGCCTCGCCGCTGACGGCCGCGGCACGGATCACGGGGTTCGGGCGCGGCTGAACATCGCGTCGCGCACTTCCCACAACTCCGGATAAAGCGGCGCGGCGATCAGCTGGTTGGCGGCGGCCTGCAGATATTGCAGACCCATGGAGCCGCCGGTGCCGGGCGTGATGCCGATCACGCGCGACACGGTCGCGAGATGCGCGAAACGCCAGCGGCGGAACGCGTCCTCAAGATCGACGAGCTTTTCGCCGAGCTGATAGAGTTCCGGCTGCTCGTGCCGGTCCTCATAGACCCGCCGCCATGCCGCGAAGACCGCGTCCGAGCGCTCGTAGCGCGCCGCATAATCGCGGCGCGGGCTGATGCCGGCAAAACCCTGCCGCGCGATGAAATCGACCGTCGCGTCGTAGATGCTCGGCGCCGCCAGCGCCGCGGCGAGCGCAGCGCGGTCGGTTGCTGCCTCGGCTTGGTCGAGCACCGCGATGCTGCGCGCGCCGCCGGGCGTCTGCAGCGTCATCGCGCGGTATTTGAGGCCGAGGCGGAATTCGAGGATGCGGTACTGCACCGACTGGAAGCCTGAGGCGCCATCGCGCCCGACGGTCTCGCGGAACAGAAAGAACTCGTCCGGGGTCAGCGTCGTCAGCACGTCCCACGAGCGGATCAAGAGCCGCTCGATCTCGCTGACCCGCGACAGGCGCTTATACGCCAAGAGGCAGTCCTTGCCCGACGTGCCGTCGATCAAGGCGCGGGTCGCGCATGCGAGTTCGTGGATCGCCAGCTTGAACCACAGTTCGTGCGACTGATGCATGACGATGAACAACAGTTCATCGTCCGAGCCGGTGCGCGTTTCCTGCGCCGACAGCAGCCGGTCGAGCTGCAGATAGCGCCCGTAGGTGTTGCGCTCGGCCGGCTCCGCCATCGCGTCTACTCCAGGCGGGCGCCGTAGCGGTGGACGTGGTAGGGGAGCCGCGCGAGGCCGGGGCAATGGCTGTCGACGATCGGCTCCAGTGCGTCGTAGAGCAGGCGGTTGTCGGCGTTGAGCGCGGCCAGCCGCTCGCGCGCCGCCTCAGCCCGCTCGCGCAGTCGCGCCAGATCGACCGTCAGCACGCGGCGGTTTGCGACGACCATGCGGCCGCCGATCATGACACTGTCCACCGCGGTGCCGTCTTCGCAGTGCACCAGCTGGTTCACCGGATCGTTGAGCGGCAGCCAGTTCGGGTGGTCGAGGTCGAGGAACACGAGATCGGCCTTGAATCCTGGCGCGATGCGGCCGATCCGGCCGTCGAGG
>DATJUL010000242.1:0-4353 GCA_035502295.1 Allostellaceae bacterium
TTCGACATGTCGCCCTACTGAGCGGGACGGATTATTTCCACAGCCCCGAGGCAATACCGCACAATGATTGCAATGCGGTTAAGTCGTCGCCGACCGATATGACGATCGGCCGGCGAGCCGCCGAATCTTCGGCCTCGGGGCGACCGGCAATTTGACAAGCAGATGTCGCGGCGGCGCCCGACGCGACTCAAGTCCCTGACGACGAGGCGCGCCGGCGGGCGGAGTATCCCGGCGATGGCGGCAATATCCCAGCCTGCCTGCGACAAAACGGGCATCGCTGGCCTTACAATTTCTGTAACCTATTTGCGCTTCGCGCGGGACGAGAAATCGAGAACTGGTTCCGAAATGTTCGCGAGTCGATCGGCATCGCCGAGTTCAACCGCGCTTGCCCGCCGCACACAGCGGTATGAATCCGACTTGCCAATCGCGCGAGAGCGCAGTACAGTGTGGTTAATAAATCGTTAACGGTCGGGTTGACGAAGGGGTGTGGGCGGATGCCGGTCGAGCTGTTTCACGCGGATAACGTCACCTTTTTCGATTTACCGGCGCTTCGTTGCCGCGCCTCGCAGGTCGTCCGGGCCTCGCCTTTGATCTGCCGGGCGCAGGAAGGCGACCGGGCGGCGGCGGTGGCACTCGAGGTCGGATTCTGGCCGTTTGTCCGCGAATTCGAGATCGCGATCGACCGACAATTGCTGCCGCGGCAGCAATTGGCCGACAAATTCGGCGAGCAGAGGGTGCGCCGCGTCTTCAGCGGAATGGCGCGTGCCGTGTGCGACATGAAGCAGGAAGAGGGCTCGCATGCCGCCCACTGGATGCAGGATGCCCGCTGTCTTGGCATCAATGATTTCGCCGATCCCGGCATTGCCGGCGTGCAGGCCCTGATCGACCGTGCCTATACCAAAGATCTGCCGGGCTTTTTTTCGATGCTGGCCGGAACCGAGTTGATGGCGGAGGAGTTGGCGCGCTTTCTTGTCGCCGCGAAAGGCTTCACCGATCTCTTCAGCCGCCGGCGGTGGGTGTGGGGGGAAGTGCACCTGATGGGCGACGAGCACGGCCCGTCGCATCTCGATATCGACCTTGATCTGGCGCGGGCCTATCAGGCGTCCGGCGGCGCCGCCGAGATCGAGGCTATGGTGCGCGAGACGTTCGCGCTGTTTGCCCGCGCCGCCGACGAGGTCGTCGCGGCGTTGCTGCCCGAGTTAGTCGCCTAACGCGAGCGCCGCGCCGGTTCTGTTGGCTGGGCGTGCGGCGGCTCCGATGAGGCGCTCGCGCGGCAGCGTGATGACGACCTCAGTGCCGTGGCCGAGCCGGCTCGTCAACGTGCAGCTGCCGCCGTGCAGCTCGGCCAACGCCTTGACGAGCGGCAGCCCCAGGCCGGTGCCGTCGTGGCGCCGGGTAAAACTGTTCTGGACCTGGCCGAAGGGCTCCAGCACCATCGCCAGATGGTCGGGCGCGATGCCGATGCCGGTGTCGCGCACCCTGATTTCCAGCATCCCGTCGCTGTCGCGCACGCCGGCGCTGATCGAAATCGTGCCGCCCGCCGGGGTGAATTTGACCGCGTTCGACAGCAGATTGAGGATGATCTGTTTCAGCCGGCGTTGGTCGGCGCGGACCGGCGGCAGCCGGTCGGCAATGCGGGTTACCACCCGCACCGCCGCGGCGTCGGCCTTCTGCCGCACCAGCAGCACGCTCGATTGCAGCAGCGTCGCGAGGTCGACCACCTCCTCCTGGAGCTCCACCCGTTCCGCTTCGATTTTTGCCAGATCAAGGATATCGTCGATCAGCGACAGCAGCAGAGCCCCGGAATTGAAAATGTCTCGCGCATAGTCAAAATATTTATCTGAGCGTTCTCCGTATATTCGATCTTTGGTGATTTCAGAAAATCCCATGATGGCATTGAGCGGCGTGCGCAACTCGTGGCTCATGTTGGCAAGGAATTCCGATTTCGCGCGATTGGCAGAGTCAGCCAGCTCTTTGGCGTCGCGCAGCGCCTGTTCGGCGCGAATCTCCGCGGTGACATTGCTGCCGGTGCCGCGATAACCGAGAAATGCGCCGTCGCCGTCGAACACCGGCGAGCCGCCGATCTTCCAATACTGCTCGTCGCCGGGCGCGCGGACGTAGCGATAAATGCAGCCGCGGAAGGCGCGGCGCTCGGCGAACATCGACTCATGCGCGGTGTCGGCCGGATCGGCCAAAATCGGCGTACCGACTGCCGCAGCCGGCTGGCCGAGCAAATCCTGCGGCGACACCCCGGTCGCTTCGAAAAAGCGTTCGGACAGGTAGGTGACGGTGAGAGCCGGATCGGTCTCCCAGAACCAATCCGAGGCGGTCTCGGCAAAGTTGCGGAACCGCTCTTCGCTCTCCCATAGCTGCACTTCCGCGCCGATGCCCTTGCGATAGGTGCGCCACGCGAGGCCGACGCCGAACGACCACAGCAGCACGCTGGCAACCAGCAGGATGCGGGTCACCAAATGCGTTGCGATCCGGGCCGTTTCGGCAATGTGGCCGCAGAAGCTGTTCTCCAGCGCCGTCAATTGGCGATCGAGCCGGTCGATGTCGGCGATCGCGTGGCTGCGCGCCGCCGCGCCGATCGGGCCGCGATGCCAGAGCGCGTGCAGATCGGCCGCGACCGCGAGCAGGCGATCGATCGTGTGGTCGCCTTGCTGCCAGTCCTCGACCGCCGCCGCGAACGGCCCCCACGCGTGAAACAGGCGGAATACAAGGATGGCATCGGGAATATCGGCGTCGTCGTTGCGCCCGCGCCGGAAGCCCACAATCGCCGCCGCAATGTCGGGATGGGGCCGGGTCAAGGCCTCACGCGCCGCGCGGTCGCCGAACGTGACGCCGAGGTCCGCGTGAAACGCGCGCCAATCCGCCTCGTTGCCGCTCTCGGCGTATTTGTACAAGCTCAGCACGGCGGCGTTGGCGGCTTTCGAATAGTACGACTCGCCGGTGGCATAGGCGCGCGTCGTATTGACGATCCGCAGCGATGCCCAGCCCAGCGCCAGCGCAGCGACCTGAATGCTCGTAAAAATAACGCTGATCAGCACAAAGCGCGCGACGTGAACGCGCGTTACGCCGCCCTTTCCGGCGGGTCGTTTCATCGGCGGCATGCGCGCCACCGAGCGGCGAGCGCGCCCGTTCGCCGTGTCGCCGAGGCCCGGCCACGGGGCTGGTCAGGTGTAAGTTCGCTGCGCGCGTCCATGTTCGATGATGAGGATCGCTGCGGTCCCCTCCGCCCGGCGGCATCTGATTAGAATGACGAATGGTAAATTTTTTATTGTTCGGCGCTGGCGGCAGATATAGTGTTTACCATGATAGAAATGACGCAGATTTATTGCCGAACCCAGGCAGCCGGGGCGCTCTTCGGCCGCTCCAGTCGTCCGGAGAAACCCGGCTGACAGCGGCCCGGTCGGGCCGGCGCGTGGTTTGCGGCGCGGTGATTTGAGCGATGCTTGTCGGAGCAGGAAATGGCGAAGCCGGCGGCGCGGATCCTCACCGTCTATATCGATTACAAGAGCCCCTACGCGTATCTCGCGAAGGATGCGGCCTACCAACTCGCGCGCGACTTTCCGGTGCGCCTCGACTGGCTCCCTTATGTGCTCGACATCCCGAGTTTTCTTGGCTCGGCAACGCTTGACGCCGAGGGACTCATCGTCGAGCAGAGCCGCAATCCGCATCAGTGGCGGCGGGTCCGGTATTCCTACATGGATTGCCGGCGGCAGGCGAGAAAACGCGGGCTGGTGATCCGCGGCCCGCGGAAAATCTGGGATTCGACGCTCGCCGCGGCGGGCCTGTTGTGGGCAAAGCGCCAGGGTGATGACGTCCTGCGCCGCTACAGCGACATCACCTTCGAACGCTTCTGGAAGCGGGAGCTCGACATCGAGGATGCCGCCGTCGTCGCCGCGGTGCTGCGCGAAGCGGGCGCCGAGCCGACCGGGGTTGCCGATTACCTTGCCGGCGAGGGTCGGCGCGAGGTCGCCCGCGTGTCGCGGGCTGCCGAGGCGCAGGGCGTCTTCGGCGTACCGAGCTTTGTGCTTGAGGGCGAATTGTTTTGGGGCCGCGAGCACCTGCCCGATATTCGCAATCTGCTCGCCGCCGCGTGAGACTCGTCAGCGCTGCGGCTCGACGACCACCGTGCCGGTCTTGCCGCCGGCTTCGATGGCGCGATGCGCCGCCGCGGTCTCGTACAGCGCAAACCGGCCGGCGACCGACAGGAGACGCCCCGGCGTTGCGACCCAATGGGCAATGTCGCGCTGCGCCCGTCGCCGCGCCGCGTGCGGCGAGCCGGGCAGCGACATGGCGTGCACGCTGATGTTGCGCCCCATCAATTCGCGCATCGGCACGCGCGGC
>DATJUL010000243.1:0-5475 GCA_035502295.1 Allostellaceae bacterium
AGGCTGGCGATCCGCTGCATCGTCAGCGCCACATCGTTGGCGTGAATTGTCGTCGTCAGCACATGCCCCGAGATCGCGGCCTGGATCGCCGCATCCATCGTCTCGCTGTCACGGCATTCGCCGACGATGACGTCGGTCGGCTCGCGCCGCATCGCACCGCGGATGAAGGCGGCAAAGCTCGGCAGGTCGCGCGGGATCTCGGTCTGATTGATCGTCGATGACACGCCGCGCACGCGCTCGAGCAAGAATTCTACCGGAGCGGCACCCTCGACGATGTTGTAATGCCCCTCCGGGTCCGAGAGCTTCGCAACGGTCATGCCGGCGATCAGGGTCGATTTGCCGGAACCGGTCGCCCCCGACACGATCACCATGCCTTGCCGCGGCCGGTAAGCATCGAGGATCCCTTGCTCGACACGCTGCGCCGCCAAGGGCGGCGGCAGGTCCGGGATCGGCCGCAACACCAGGTTGCTGCCGTCGCGCCGTGATGTGCGGGTCGGCGTCGCATTCAGCCGGAAGCGCAGGCGCGTCGCACGGTCGATCGGGATCGCATAGGCGGTGTCGAAATCGTTGCCGCCCTGCAGCCGCGCCATGCCGTCGGCACCGTAGAGATGGTTGACGATCTGGCTCAGTTCGTACTCGTCGACGGCTCGGCGCGTCGCCCGGTGGTTGCGGCCGTGGATCGTGACCCAGACCGGATGGCCGGTCTGAAAGGCGATGCGCGAGGCGCCTTCCCGGAACGCCCAGACAAGCAGGGAATTGAGTCCCGGCGCGCTGCGCCGCGGCTCCTCGACCCAGCGTAAGCCTTGGTCCACTTCGGGCCAGGCAAAGCCGGGCCCGGCGGGAGCGGCATCCGGGAGGAGAGGGGGGTTGTCAAACACCCGACGCCCCGCGCACCGGATGATTGAAGCCGCTGCGCTCTTCTTCCCGAGGCGCCCAATCGGCGCCAACCGCCGCCGTTTGCTGCGATCCCTTCATTCCGGGCACCCGGGATGCCGCCGCCAGCGCCACGGCCTCGCCTGCAGCCCCGGCTGATCTGTGATGCGGATCGTCTCGTCGCCCACATGCAGGCTGTCGCGCCCGCCCTCGACGGCGAGATGCCGGAACGCGAGCCGCGGCGGCTCGACCAGCCTAGCGCGCAACAGCACGCGGTAGCGCGCCATGCCGACGATATCGCGGTCGAGGCGCCCGAGATCCGACAGAAAGATCTCGACCGCCTGCTTCTCGCCCTCGGCCCAGCCCTCGGCAACCCACTTGCCCCAGTAGGCTACCTCCTGCCGGGTGCGCGGCAGCGCCGCGTCGGTCGGGCGCTGCGGCGGTGCCCAGACCCGGACCAGGTAGAGGCGCCAGTTCGGCGGCGCCGAGGCGAGCTGCGCCACGCGGGTGATCTCGTAGATGCACGACGTTTCGCGCGCCACCTGGCCGCCGTCTCCGAGTGCAAACGCCATCTGCGCCGCCGAGACGACCGGCGGCCGCATCAAGGTCTGGCCACTACCCACCGGCAAGACCAAGGCTCCGAAATCGTAGGTACTGTCGAGCTGCGCCTGGTACCGCCGCAGCATCTCGTTGATCGCGAAGCTGCGCGCCGCCAGCCCTCCCTGTGCGCCATAGGTGAGGGCGGCAGTGCGCAGCATGTCGGCGCGGCCGGGCTCAAGTCCGTTGCCCTTCTCGTTGCCCGGGCGGAGCGCCTGGAGCGCTTCGAGCGAGGGCGGCGGCTCGGTGCCGCCGACCATCGGCAATTCCGAGGCGCCGGTGATCGGCTTGTTGAGCGGGTTGCCGAGCGCCGGCAAGTTCTGCTCGATCTGCGCCGCCATCGGATAAGGCGGCACCGGCTGTGCCGTCAAAGCGCCGCCCGCTCGGGCTCCCGCCGTCGGCGCCGCGAGACCGAACACGACCGCGACGGCCGCGGCGAGCATGCGGCATCTAGACATGATGGATGACCTCGACCTGATGGTGCAGCGGATCGACCTCGACGGTCGCCCGCGCGCCCGCTTCGGCGCCAAGCGCCTCGAAGACCTGATAGGCCGGCACCGACTTGAGCCGGATCGCGATATCGAGCGGCTGCGCGTTTACCGGCGCCGTCCGATAGAAGGTGTAGCCGACGCTCGCCGCGAGCTTGGCGACGCCTAGATCCAGCGACCCGCGCCACGCGAACGACACGACGCGCTGCAGATCCGCGGGCATAACGGGCTGCACCACCCTTACCGCCGACGGCGACAGCTGCCCGAGTTCGGCCATCTCGCCGTCGACGTGCTGCATGCTCCGCTGTAGCGCCTCTTGCGGGTTCGGCATGCCGGGTGTTGCGACATCGGTCGGAACCGGATTGATGGCGCAGCCCGCCACCAGCAGCATGGAAGCGAGGAGCGGGGCGGCTCGAAGGCGTATCACGCGGACCTCAATTCCGCGTCGTGCCGGTTCTCGGATCCCAGCCACGCGGCGCCGCGCTGCAAACGGCGCAGCCGCGGTCTGACCGGCCTTAAACCCCGCATCGTCCATGACGATCCCCTCCATTGCGGAGGAAGGCTATCGTCGCGCTTTGCGAACGGAACGTAGATTGGCCCGTGCGCCATGCCGTGGGGCGCGGCCACGAATCTCAGACGAGCGAGCCGATGCTGGACAATCGCGCAGATTCAGCGATGGACATCCGCGTGTTCGGCAGGGGTTCGCAATACTCCGTCGCTATGGTGAATCGCAGCGACGACAAGAGCCTACCGGCTGTCCCTCACCGCACATCACGGTCGAGAAATTCTCGTCCACCATCCACTACGCCGACCAGGCGGCTCGATTCTGCAGACCGGTCTGCAGTTCCCGAGCATCAGCGGCTGGGCTCAGGCGCCGAACCGATTGCGTGAGGATCGGCCGATGACGGGATGAAGCATCTTCACCCACACTTCGCTTCGCCAGCCTTGGGCTGCAGAGCGCCGACTCCGGCCGTTCGCGGGGCCACTATCGAGCCGCCGGAGTCGACCCGAAGCGATCGCTCGACTCGACTGGATTTTTAACCTGAAGGTTGCCATTTTCCGGTGGAACTAGCACCCGCGGGTCCGATGAACATAGAAGAAATTGACGCTTTACAAGCGGAGGCAGATCGGCTGCAGCAGCAAGCCAAGCTGATATTGCCGCAGCTCGCTGAAGCCCGTCGGCGCTATGCCGTGACAAAAACTGACTCTGATCGGACCCGATTTGAATCGATCCGGGACGAGTCATCGGCGCTAAGGGCTAAACTTGGCGCAATTGTCGACGTCATGATCGCGGCCACCGGCTTGCCCCCTCAACTTTTCCAAATAATTGACAGGCTAGATGCCGAAGCCGACTACAGCCAAATTCCCCGCCGGAACCTGACACAAGATCAAATTGCCACCACGGCTGATCTCGATAGCCTTCTACCGCAAGCCTTGGACGCGCTTCGACACCTTTTGCCCTCCGGTTGGGTCGAGGAAGAGTCTCCGGAACTGTCGCGCTTGGATCATCTTTCCAAACCCGAAAGCATCCTTTCTCTAACCAAGGCTCTGCGGCCCACAGTGAACTTCCCTCGATACATCGGTTCCGGCAAGCGATCAATGTTAGCCATGACTATTTGTCCGGGCATCTTGCTTACGACCATTTTGCGGGTGCAACCCTTGTCCCATCGCTGGTCCAACTTGGCTCGCAATTGAATCAACTGGGTCAGGTCGGAGGAAATGTCCAAGGTCGCCTACAACGTCTGTGGTCTGGCGATAGCGGAAACGTCGACGCTAGCCTCATGGAGCTGGTTACAGCCGCTAGATGTGCCGGCCTCGGACGAAAGGTGGAGTTCATACCCGAAACTGGACAAAAGTCGCCAGATCTGCGCTGCCATGACCCGTTTCCTCTCGTGATTGAATGCAAGCGTCAGCGGGCGCTCTCCGACTACGAGCTCGCCGAGGAAAAGATCATGCGCGATCTTTTCTTGCGCCTACGCGAGGCGGCCCGCCGGCGCGGTTTATGTGGTCGGTTCAGCTTAAGACTGGACGTTGAGGCCTCAACCATAAATCCGGATGACGTGGTGGTCCGACTGATCAGTCAGAGGTTAGCGCCACATCCAGAGCGAGAGCTTAGCTATCCGTGGGGACAGTTAGCTTTTATTGAGCTTCCGAGGCGGCTGGAGCTCCGAAACACTACTAGACTGTATAGTCCCGAGATGCTTAGACAGGCATTCGGATGGCAATCAGACCTACCAGAATGGGACGGTTTTTGCTGCTCTATTGGCAACTCGCAGGCGCTAACCATCGGCGATGTGCATGAACCGCTTGGTTTAATCTGGAACAACACCTCCGAAGCGGCAATGCGTAAGAGAACTTGGGCGCCGACAAACCTGTTCGGTGGGCGATGGATCAGATACCTCCAGGAGAA
Organism: Allostellaceae bacterium; assembly: GCA_035502295.1. GTDB lineage: Bacteria > Pseudomonadota > Alphaproteobacteria > ATCC43930 > CGMCC-115725 > DATARH01. Next base: position 4,369 of record DATJUL010000243.1, read on the forward strand.
TTTGGTATAATATATGTTGCTTACTGTGAGGGCGCACGGGAAGAAGTCGCAGATCTCCGGGTGAACGCATTCATGGAACGAATTCGGACGTGGGAGCATGCAGGCAATATCCGCATCCCCATTTCTTTCCTTTGTCGGCTTTATCCGAGACCGCTCGGCGATGGCAATCCCGATCTGATCGAAAGCACTATCCAACTTCGCAGCGGGCTCAACGAGGCTGTGCTCTTCAAGGAATTTCCCACCACAATTTTTTCGCAGCCCGATAGACGCTACTCAGCCTAGAGGCACATTAGTTAATCCTGCGCCATTGTTCTATTTTGTAGACTTGGGCGCTTCGGTCTAGTCTAGCTCCCAACTCTGGGCGGCCGGAAGGTCTGGAGCGGCTTGGCCCCTTCGGGCGGGCGAAGGTCGGCTCACCACCCTCCTGAGACCTTCGGGCAGGCAGCAGCGAGTGACAGCTGTGGGGCACGACCGCTCGGTCGTCTCCAGGCGAGTCGACCGCGTACTTGGATTGAGGTCGCCGCTAATCCGAGTCGCAGCTGAAGGTTGAAGGGCAGCTTCGAACGCACCTTTCACATTACTCGGCAGCGTTCCCAAGGTCCGCGCCGGCAGTTTGCTCATGCGGCCGCAGCACGAGCCCAAGGCCGTGCCCCTCGATCAGTTCGTGTGCCAGCTCGTCGACCACCCCGGCCTCGACGCGGTCGATTGCATCGCCCGACCGCAACCGCGCCTTGGTGCGCCGCTCGATCTCGTCCATCGCCGACCCGTTCGGGAACACCTTCGACAGCCGGCGCAGGCCTTCGCTGAAGCCGACCCGCTCATAGAGCCGGTTCCTGAGGCTCGTATCGCCCGGCGTCGTCGACAAAGCCCAGAGCTCGACCGGGCCCAAGGAGTTCACGAGAAACTGCTCGTAATGCGCCTCGCCAGCGCGGAAGAGGGCCAGGAACGGCGCGCCGTCGCGGCGCGGCCCGGTTAGCCGATGGCGCAGGATCCGAGCGCTCGCCTCGGTCAGCCCGAAGCGCTCGATGATGATGTCGCGCTCGCGCTGGTCGTCGGCGCCGAGCACGAAGCGCCCGGTCGACTGCGCGATGATACCCTCGCCGATGT